>NZ_JBHWIE010000082.1:12292-27122 GCF_042732085.1 Actinosynnema sp. NPDC059797 | reverse complement strand
GCACTTCATCCGGGAGACCTTCGGCCGGATGGCGATGAACGACGAGGAGACCGTCGCCCTCATCGCCGGCGGCCACACCTTCGGCAAGACCCACGGCGCCGCCGCCGCGGACGGCCACGTGGGCCCGGAGCCGGAGGCCGCCCCGCTGGAGGCGCAGGGCCTGGGCTGGCTGAGCACCCACGGCAGCGGCACGGGCGCCGACACGATCACCAGCGGTCTGGAGGTGACGTGGACCGACGTGCCGACGCAGTGGAGCAACCGGTTCTTCGAGATCCTCTTCGGCTACGAGTGGGAGCTCACCACGAGCCCCGGCGGCGCCAAGCAGTGGGTCGCCAAGGACGCCGAGGAGATCATCCCGGACGCCCACGACCCGTCGAAGAAGCACAAGCCGACGATGCTCACGACCGACCTGTCGCTGCGCTTCGACCCGGCGTACGAGAAGATCTCGCGCCGCTTCCTGGAGCACCCCGACGAGTTCGCGCTGGCGTTCGCCAAGGCCTGGTACAAGCTGCTGCACCGCGACATGGGCCCGGTGAGCCGCTTCCTGGGGCCGTGGGTGCCCGAGGTCCAGCTGTGGCAGGACCCGGTGCCGGCCGTCGACCACGAGCTGGTGGGTGACGACGGGATCGCCGCCCTCAAGGCGAAGGTCCTCGACTCCGGCCTCACCACCGCCCAGCTGATCGGCACCGCCTGGGCCTCGGCCGCGAGCTTCCGGTCCACCGACAAGCGCGGTGGCGCCAACGGCGCCCGGATCCGCCTGGAGCCGCAGCGGAGCTGGGAGGTCAACCAGCCGGAGCAGCTCGCGAAGGTCCTGGAGGTCCTCGAAGGCGTCCGGCGGGAGTTCAACGAGGCGGGCGGCGCGAAGATCTCGCTCGCCGACCTGATCGTGCTGGCCGGTTCGGCCGCCGTCGAGAAGGCGGCGCGCGACGCCGGCTTCGAGGTGACCGTGCCGTTCCGCCCGGGCCGCACCGACGCCACGCAGGAGCAGACCGACGTCGAGTCGTTCCGGGTCCTCGAACCGCGCGCCGACGGTTTCCGCAACTACGTGCGCGCCGGTGAGAAGCTCCAGCCGGAGGTGCTGCTCGTCGACCGCGCCTACATGCTCGACCTGACGGCGCCGGAGATGACCGTCCTCGTCGGCGGTCTCCGCGCCCTGGGCGCCAACCACGGCGACAGCCGGCACGGCGTCCTCACCGACCGCCCCGGCGTGCTCACCAACGACTTCTTCGCCAACCTGCTGTCGCCGGGCACCCGGTGGAAGGCGTCGGAGTCCGAGGAGGGCGTGTACGAGATCCGCGACCTGGCCACGGACGAGGTGAAGTGGACCGCCACCGCGGTCGACCTCGTCTTCGGCTCCAACTCGCAGCTGAGGGCCCTCGCGGAGGTCTACGCGAGCGAGGACGCCCGCGAGAAGTTCGTGGCGGACTTCGTCGCGGCCTGGACGAAGGTCATGGAGCTCGACCGGTTCGACCTCGCCTGATCCCGTTCCGCGCCAAGGGCCCGGTCGATCCCCGGTGGGTCGGCCGGGCCCTTCTTGTAGGTTCGTGGCATGGGCTCCGATGTCTCCGCGTGGCGCCCGGCCGTGCCCGGTGTGGTGGAGGTGCTGCACGCGCGCTTCACCCACCACGCCTACCCGGCGCACACGCACGACGCGTGGACGTTGCTGCTGGTCGACACCGGCACGGTGACCTACGGCCTGGACCACCGCGAGCACGGCGCGCTCCCGGCGTCGGTCACGCTGCTGCCGCCGCACGTGCCGCACGACGGGCGCAACGCCACCGCCGAGGGGTTCCGCAAGCGGGTCGTCTACCTGGACACCTCGGTGCTGGGCGCGGACCTGGTCGGCGCGGCGGTCGACCACCCGGCGTTCGCCGACCCGGCCCTGCGGTTGCGGGTGCACCAGTTGCACGGCGTGCTGAACGGCGGCGACGAGTGGGAGGCCGAGTCGCGGCTGGCGCTGGTCCGGGACCGGTTGCGGGGGCACCTGACCCGTCGCGAGCCGGTGCGGCCGGAGGCGGAGCCGGGGCTGGCGCGGAGGCTGCGGGAGCTGCTGGACGCGCACGTGACCGACGGCCTGACGCTCGCCGACGCGGCCGGGCGGCTGGCCGCCGGCCCAGAGCGCTTGGTCCGCGCGTTCAGCCGCGAGTTCGGCCTGCCCCCGCACCGCTACCTCACCGGCCGCCGGATCGACCTGGCCCGCCGCCTGCTGCTCGACGGCGTGCCGCCCGCCCAGGTGGCGCCGGCGGTCGGCTTCTACGACCAGTCCCACCTGACCAGGCACTTCCGCCGCATGCTCGGCACCGCGCCGGGGGCTTACGCGCGGTCGGGGGTGGCGCGCGAGCGCCCGGCGTGATCACCGGGTGGGCCCACCCGGCGAATTCGGGTGTGCCCACCTGTTCTCGTTCCCGTCGCGCGCCTTCACTTTCCACGCCGAGCGGAATTTCCGGCACGTCAGCGAATCCGCACTTCCCAGCGGGCCACCGCGTGGTGCAACGTTTCCCCCCTGCGCCACGATCACCAGGTGTGCGCCGAGACCGGTGGGGGGTTGGGGTGACGGGCGGTTGGGGTCGGCCGGACGAGCCCGCATCCCGGCACGCCGCGAACGGGCGGGAGGAGTGGCGGGTCCGCATCCGCAGCGGTGACGGCCGCCGGGTGCTGGGCGCGGGGGTCCTGGTCAGCCCCGAGCACGTGCTGACCTGTGCGCACGTGGTCGAGCACGAAGAAGGGGACCTGGTCGTCGACCTGATCGAGGTCGTGGGCACGCCGAGTTCCCGCGCGCGCCTCGTCGACGGGGCGTGCGTCCCCGAGGCGGAGGGGCCGCGCGGTGACGTCGCGCTGCTCCGGCTGGCGAAGCCTCAGCGCGAGGACCACGTGGCCACGTTGCGGCGCATGGCCTTCACGCGCGACCGCCCGGTGCACGCGCAGGGCTTCCCGCGCGGCCTGGACAACGGCGTGTGGACCAGGTTGACGCTGTTCGGGCACTCCGGGGCCGAGTGGCTGCAGATGAACCTCCGCGCCGAGACCGAGCAGCAGGTGCGGGTGGGGTACAGCGGTGCGGGGGTCACCGACGACGCGACCGGTCACGTGCTGGGCCTCGTGGTCGCCAAGTACCGCGACAGCGCGGCGGGCCTGTCCTGGATGATCCCGGTGGAGGCGGTGGCCGCGCACCTGCCGGTGGTGGCCGGGTGGGTCGTCGGGGACACCGGGATCGACCCGCTGTTCACCCGCGCGCACCCGGCGCCGACCGGTGACGCTGGTTGGGTGCTGGACTGGCTGGGCCGCCGCGGTCGCGGCGCGGCGGTGCTGGTGGTGTCGGGGTCCGAGCTGGTCGCGGTGCGGCAGGCGGTCGCGGCGTCCGGCGTGCGGACCGACCGCGGTGACCCCGGCGGCGTGGACCTGGCGCTGGACGTGAGCGGGCGCACGGTGGACGAGGTGTCGCGGCGCATCGTGGACCGCGCGGGCCTGCCGACGTCGGCGGTGGAGAGCGCGAGCGACCGGCTGCGGGCCGACGCGCCGCCGGTGACGATCGTGCTGGACGGCGTCGACGAGGCCGAGGAGCCCGTGGCGCTGGTGAACGAGGTGATCAAGCCGGTGCTGGCCGGCGGCGGTCGGATCGTGCTCGGGTTCCGGCACGAGGCGTCGGCGGGGCTGTCGGCGGCCGGCGCGCTGGTCGCCGGGGCCGTCGCGAAGCGGCTGGAGGAGCTGGGGCGGCGCATCGACGTGCTGCCCGACGACACGGACCTGCCGCTGCGGCTGATCGCGCTGCGGCAGGTGGCCAAGCGGTCGCCGGTGCTGGTCGCCCGACGGTTGGACGAGTTCGAGAGCGGGGTGGAGCGGGCCGAGCGGCGGGCGCGCAGGGCCCGGTCGGTGGACGACGACCGCGGGTTGCTGGAGGCCACCCGGGCGGGCGCCAACGAGGCCGGGCTCGGGGAGGACGTGGGGCTCGCCGAGCTGTACCGGCGGGCCGACGAGGCGTTGAGGGCCGAGCCGGTGAACCGGGCGGCGGCGCACGCCGCGGTCCAGGCGTTCCTGGACGCGGTTCGCCGGGCGCGCGAGGCCCGGCGGTAGTGGGGAGCGGGGGAACGGGCCGGGTGTGCGAGGCAGGGGAGCGGGCTGGGTGCACGGGTTAGGGGAGACGGGGCGGGTGCGCGAGGCGGGGAGGGCCGGTCGCGTGCGCGAGGCCGGACGAACGGGCCGATTACACGGGGCCGCGGGACCGGCGTGGAAGACCCGGGGAACAGCGCGGGAGGTCCGGGGCACCGGCCGGGCGCGCGGGGCGGAGGAGGACCGATGACCGCTTGTGCCAGGCCGGGGTGTGGCGGCTCGATCGACGAGACCGGCTTCTGCGACACCTGTGACCTCCCGGCCCTCGTCCCGCCGTCGTCCGCCGGGCGGTCGACCTCGGCGCGGCCCGCGTCGGGGCGGTCCGGGACCGGGCGATCCGGATCAGGGCGACCCGGGTCGGGGCGATCCTTGTCCTGAGCGGCGCGCGGCGGTGTAGCGGTGCGGCGGCCGGGCGTGGGCGACGACCCCTTCCCGCTGCCCGACTTCGACTTCCCGGACCCGGAGAGCCTCGTGCTCACCAACCCCCGCGTGCCGGACCGCGCGCGGCGGTGCGCCAACGAGGGGTGCGCCGACCGCACGAAGCTGCCCGCGAAGGACTCCGGCCACTGCCTGTCCTGCGGCACGCCGTTCTCCTTCCTGCCGAGCCTGGCGCCCGGCGACCTGGTCGAGCAGCGCTACGAGATCTGCGGCCCCATCGCGCACGGCGGCCTGGGCTGGATCTACCTGGCCCGCGACGGCAGGCTCAACGACCGCTACTGCGTCCTCAAAGGACTGATCGACGCGTCCGACGCGGCGCTGACCGCGTTCGAGGTGTGGGCGCTCACCCAGATGGACCACCCGAACATCGTCGGCATCTACAACTTCGTCAGGCACCCGGACGAGCGCACCGGCAATGCGCGCGAGTACATCGTGATGGAGTACGTGCCCGGCCTGCCGCTGAGCGTGGTGGCCACCGAGGCCCAGCAGGGCAGCAGCCGGCTCGACGAACCGCTGCTGACCGAGCACGTGATCACCTGCGGGCTCCAGGTCCTCGCCGCGCTGGGCCACCTGCACGAGCGCGACATGCTGTACTGCGACCTCAAGCCGGACAACGTGATGATCCGGCCGGCCGACCGCAGCGACCCGGACACCCGGATCAAGCTGATCGACCTCGGCGGCGCGCGGAGCGCGGGCGACACCAGCAGGCCGATCGTCATCACCCGGCGCTACCAGGTGTCCGCGGAGGAGATCTCGGTGCGCGGCATGACCGTCGCCTCGGAGATCCACACCGTGGGGGAGACCCTGAACCAGCTCTACCGGGCGACGTCCGACCACACCGGTCAGGAGGTGCCCGCCGAGCGGCACGTGCGCGAGCAGCAGCGGATCGCCGTGGGCGTCGAGTCGTTCAAGCTGGTCTGCGCGCGGGCCAGGCACCCGGAGCCGGAACGCCGGTTCGGCGGCGCGGCGGAGATGGCCCGGCAGCTGCGCGGGGTGCGGCGGGAGATCGCGTCCCTGCGGGACGGCAAGCCGCGGCCCGAGCCGTCCGCCGTGTTCGCGGACAACGCCGTGCTGCTGGACGCCGGGCTGGGCGCGGTGCCGCCGCTGACCCGGTGGACCCTCAGGCCGGCCGGCGTGCCGCTGGGCGGGCTGCCGCTCGACATCGGGACGCCGACGCCCCTCGCGGTCGCCACCGGCCTGCCGACGCCCAGGGTGTTCCCCGACGACCCGGCCGCCGACGTGCTCGCCGCCGCGGCCACCGAGGACGCGCCACGCCTGCTGGCCCAGCTCGACGCGATCGACCTGGACACCCCGGAGGTGGCGTTCGCCTTCGTCCGCGCCGGCCTGTCGGCGGGTGACCTCGCCGCCGCGGGGGCGGGGCTGGAGGAGGCCCGGGACCTGGTGGGGAACGCGGACTGGCGGCTGTGGTGGCACGAGGGCCTGATGGAGCTGGCCGACCGGGAGGTCGGGGCGGCGCGGTCGCACTTCGAGGAGGTGCGCCGCGCGCTGCCCGGCGAGATCGCGCCGGAACTGGCGGTGGCCTGCTGCGCCGAGCTGCTGGGCGACCCCGGTTCGGCGGAGCCCTACTACCTCGCGGTGTGGCGGCGGGACCACTCGGTGGTCAGCGCCGTGTTCGGGCTGGCGCGGGTGCACCTGGCGCGGGGCGACCGGGCGGGCGCGGTCGCGCTGCTGGACGAGACGCCCGAGATCTCGCGGCACCACGACGCGGCCCGGATCGCCGCCGTGCGGGTGCTCAGCGGGACGCTGCCCGACGGCGCTCACCCCCTCGCGCCGGACCTGGACGCCGCCGCCACCCGGCTGGCCTCGCTCTACCTCGACGGCGGCGAACCGACCGGGGAGTCGCGCACCCGCCTGGAGACCGTCGTGCACGAGGCCAGGTTCGCCCTGCTGTCGCCCGCCGCGGCGGCGGGCCCGACGGGCGACGACCTGCGGGAGCTGCTGGAGGGCGCCTACCGCGCGCTCGCCCGGCAGGCCTCCGACCGGGGCCACCGCTCCGGCCTCGTCGACCTGGCGAACGAGCACCGCCCGTTCACCTTCCGCTGACCGCACGGGGGAGACCGTGGAGCACCGAACAGACTTCGACCTGCAAGTCAGCCAGAACCAGTACCTGTCCCCGGCGGACCGGGAGATGCACGCCGCGCTGGTGGTGACCGCGCGCGGCGAGGCGCCACCCGGCGCGGAGCCCGAGGTGGCGCAGGTGATCCTGATCGACTGCTCCGGCTCGATGTCGTACCCGATCACCAAGATCGGCGCGGCGCGGCAGGCCACCAAGGCCGCCATCGGCGCGCTGCGCGACGGCGCGCGGTTCGCGGTGGTCGAGGGGACCGAGCGGGCCAGGCAGGTGTTCCCCGCGCGGGGCCTGGCCGTCGCCGACGAGGACAGCCGGCGGGCCGCGAAGGACGCCGTGAACAACCTGTCCGCGGCGGGCGGCACGGCCATCGGGACCTGGCTGACCCTGGCCGGGCGACTGCTGGGTGACCACCCGACCGCGGTGCGGCACGTCATCCTGCTCACCGACGGGCAGAACGGCGAGCCGCCGGGCGAGCTGGACCGCGTGCTGGCGGAGTTCGGCGGGGTCTTCACCTGCGACGCGCGGGGCATCGGGGCCGACTGGCTGCCCACCGAGCTGCTGCGCGTCGCCGAGGCGCTGCACGGCACGGCCGACGCCGTCCGCGCGCCCGCCGACCTGGCCGCCGACTTCCTGGCCATGACCCGCACCGCCATGGGCAAGCTCGTGCCGGAGGTGCGGGTCCTGGTCCGGACGACGGCGGCGAGCCGCCTGGACTTCCTGCGCCAGACCCACCCCGCCGAGGCGGACCTGCGCGGCGAGGTCGTGGACGAGCGGACCACCGCGTTCACGACCGGCTCCTGGGGCGCGGAGAGCCGCGAGTACCACCTGAGGCTCACCGTCGACCCCACCGGCCTGCCGAGGAGCAGCGACGTCCGCGTCGCCCGGGTGGACCTGGAGGTGCGCGCGCCGGGCGCCACCGGGTTCGCCAAGGCGGGCGACGCGCGGTCGGTGGTCGTGCACTACACCGCCGACCTGGAGCGGTCCAGCCGGATCGACGCGCGCATCGCCCACTACACGGGGCAGACCGAGCTGCGCCAGGCGGTGCTGGAGGGCGGCGCGGCGCACGACCGCGGCGACCGGGGCGCCACCGAGGCGGCCTGGGGCAGGGCGGTCGCGCTGGCGACCGGGCTGGGCAACCGGAAGGTGCTCGACCGGCTGCTGCGCCTGGTCGACGTGGTCGGCGCGCCGGAGGACGGCGTGGTCCGGCTCAAGGAGGACCTCGCCGCCGAGGACCTGCTGTCCGTGGCCGTGGGCTCGACGCTGTCCGGCACCCGTTCGGAGTCGGTCGTGGAGCCGGGCGCGGCGCCGGCCGCACCGACCGGGCCCGACGTGACCTGCCCGGGGTGCTCGCTGCGGTGGCCCGCCGGCTCCGCGTTCTGCGGCGACTGCGGCAGCCCGATCGCGGTGTGACGGCGCTAGTTCCCGTACGGGTCGTCGGGCACCGGCAGCCGGTGGTGCCCGGCCAACCCCTGGAACCAGGTGTCGTACGCCCGGTCCAGGCTGCCGTCCGCGCGCATGTCGTCGAGCACGTCGTTGACGAACCGGAGCAGGTCGTCCTGCTCGCCGCTCACCGCGACGGCGGCCTTGGTCGTCACCGGGCTGCGGTAGTCCAGCAGCACCGTGCCCGGGTCCTGGTGCCGGTAGCCGTGCAGGATGAGCACGTCGGAGTAGACGGCGTCGACGAACCCGCGCTGCATCAGCATCAGGCAGTCGCTGGTGTCGTTCACCGCCACCGGGATCAGCTCGGGCCGGCGTTCCGCGCGCTGCCGGTCCCGCAGGTCGATCATCTCGTCGCTGTTGGTGGTGCCCGCGCCCGAGCACACCTTGCGGCCGGCCAGGTCCTCCGGCCCGGCCACGCCCGACAGCCCGGCGCGGACGAGGAGGCCGCTGTGGGTCTGCATGTAGGGCCGGGAGAACCGCAGCTCGTGCGTCTCCACCCGGCACGGCGTCACGCTCACGCCGGCGATCACCAGGTCCACCTCGGGCACGTCGGCCAGCCGGCCGCCCTCGTCGTCCTTGGCGTCGCGGTTGGCCTTGGTGTCGAGGGAGTACAGGCGCCCGCCGGTGGGCAGGCCGATCATGCTCAGGTCGCCGTCCGGGACGCCGAGGGCGGCCGCGACCCGCTTGGCGATGTCGATCTCCAGGCCGGACAGCTCACCGGTGATCAGGTCCCGCTTGCTGCGGAACTGGCCGGTCTGGCTGACCCCGATCCGCAGGCCCTCCTCGCGGATGCGGCGGACGTGGGGGCCGTCGGGCCGCCCGTCGGGTCCCAGCGGGCCCGCGGTGGGGGCGAGGCTGTCGGTCGGGGCGTTCCCTCTTTTTTGGGCGTTCCCGCAGGGCGCGGTGCGCTCCGGGTCCTCGTCGTAGCCCGGGGGCAGGTCGGGGTGCTCCGCCGACGGGGAGGAGGGGGGCGCGCCGGCGGGCGTGGCGGGCGCTGAGCACGCGGCCAGGCAGGCGAGCGCGGCGACGAGGGCGAGGGCCTTGATCACGTGTAGTACTCCCTGATCCGGACACCGAGGCCGAACAGGGCCGACAGGACCGCCGCGACCACGAGCAGCAGCACGGCCGCGTCCCAGTTCGCCAGGGTCGCCTTGGCCGAGCCGGTCGAGTCGGTCGCCCTGTCCCGGTGCTCGTCGATCAGCCGGGTCAGGCGGGAGTCGAGCTGCTGGCCGAACGTGTCGGTGTGGTCGGGCGCCGGGTCGATGATCGTCTTCACCAGCTCGGTGAACGGCGGCGGCTCGGCGCCCGGGTCGCCCCGCGCCGGGAGGAGCAGGGGCACGTCGTGCTCGCGCCACGCCTGCAGCGCGTCGAGGGCGGCCTTGTCACCGCCCGCGGCCGTGAGGTGCCGCTCGATCTCGGTGAACTTCTGGGCCAGGCCGGACACGTCGCCCGCCGCGGGGAAGATCAGGATGCGCGCCTCGGCCTCGTCCGCCTCCCGGCCGAGGTTGCGCGCCTCGGCCAGCGACCCGACGACCGCCAGCTCGCGCCGGCCGACCTCGCCGCGCCCGTCGACGAACACGACGACGACGGTCGCGCCGAGCAGCGCGACGAAGGTCAGCGCGGTGGCCAGCACCAGCCCGGGGTTGACCCGGCGGCGGGTCCGGCGCGTGACGTGCACCTGCGCCGCGACCAGCGCGGCGAGCGTCGCCACCCCGGCGACCAGGAACGGCCACGGGACCGCGCCCGCGTCCCGCTGCGCCCGCACCACCGCCGCGGCCTGCTGCTCGTGCAGCAGCTTGGCGACGGCCAGGATGCGGGTGCGCACCAGGGACGAGGCGTTGGACAGGTACGAGATGCCGACCGGTCGCCCCGCGTCGCTCTCGGTCCACCCGATCTCCACCAGCCGGGCGTAGCGCGGCAGCAGGCCGGACAGCTCCCGGACCTGCCCGGCCGCCTCGTCCCCGGTGCCCGCGCTCCGGGCCGAGGCGACGTGCAGCGCCTCCGTCGCGGCGGAGACGTCGTCGCGGAAGCGCTGCCGCAGCGGGGTCGCCCGCTCCGCGTTGACCAGCACCGCGTTGAGCGAGTGGGCGTCCGCGTCCGCCATGGCGCGGTACACGTCCAGCGCCTTCGCGGTCAGCTCGGCCCGCTGGTCCGCCGCGTCCGCCGCCCGCCGCTGCCGCAGGTCCAGCGCCGCCCAGCCCAGCAGACCGGTGAGCAACCCCAGTACCGCGATGAGGACGGCGAACGCCAGGAACCCGTGCTCGGTTCGCTTCACCACGCCGCGTAATCGCGGCCGACTGACCGGCACCCCACCTCCAGCGAGAACACGCGTGCTGATCACCGGTGTGTCGCGCGCGCGAGGGGTTTCGTTACGGGCGTCCCGGAGGCGCGGGCGGGCGGGCGGCGGTGTGCGGTTCTCCGAAATCGCCTCGCGAAAGCCGGTGCTGGGCTGTCCGGGTGCATTCGGGACGGGTAAACGACTCCATCCGGTGACATCGTGGAATGCCGAGCGTCGCCGCGCGGGGCGGTGGTCGGTCCGGCGGCGACGGGAATGCCTGTCGCCGCAGGCCGAACGCCGGATAGCCGTCGTCTCGGCCGGTCGGGGCCGGTGGGCACATTTCACCCGTTCGGGCGGCGAATTCGACAATGCCGCGGTATCGGCGCGCAATACGGGGATACGCCGACCGTGCGGTAACCTCTGGGGGACCTCACGCCCGGACGCGTGCGTCCGGGGAACGGGCAGCTGCCGGAGCGCCTCCGTTTTCGGGCCGCCGCCGCGACGACCGCACGAGTGACTGGGGGCGCTTCGACATGGGGCTCAGGCTGCTCGGCCCGGTGGAGCTGGTGCTGGACGGCCGTTCGCTCGACCTGGGCGGTCCGCGGCAGCGGGTCGTGCTCGCGGTGCTCGGCCTCAACGCCAACCGCGTGGTGCCCGTCGAGCAGCTGATCGACGCGGTGTGGGGCACGGCCCCGCCCTCGACCGCGCGCGGTCAGGTCCAGATCTGCATCTCCGCGCTGCGCAAGCTGTTCGCCGACGCGGGCCGGGCCGGCGCGATCTGCACGCGACCGCCGGGCTACCTGCTGCGGCTGGACGCGGACGAGGTCGACAGCCTGCGGTTCGCCGAACTGGTCGCCGACGCCCGCGCGCGGGCCGACGCCGGCGAACCGGCCGAGGCCGCCGCCACCCTGCACGCCGCGCTGGAGCTGTGGCGGGGACCCGCCCTGGCCGACATCCCGGGCGACGTGGTGCGGCGCAGCGCCACCGTGCTGGAGGAGCAGCGCCTCGCCGCGCTGGAGGCGCGCATCCGGCTCGACCTGGTCCTGGGCCGGCACCGCGAGGTGGTCGGCGAGCTGCACGCCCTGGTCGCCGAGCACCCGCTGCGCGAGCGGCTGCACGGGTTCCTCATGCTCGCGCTGTACCGGGCGGGCCGCCAGGCCGAGGCGCTGGAGGTGGGCCGCCGGCTGCGCGCCGTCCTCGTCGAGGAGCTGGGGCTGGAACCCGGCCGGGACCTCCAGGACCTGGAGCAGTCCATCCTCCGGCGCGACCCGGCGCTGGGCGTGGCCGAGCCGCCACCACCGCCGGGCCCGCCCGCTCCCGCCACCACCCCGGCCGAGCCCGCCGAGCCCTCCGCACCCGAGCGCCAGGCGCCGCGGCCGGTCGAGGTGGTGCCCCGGCAGCTCCCCGCCAGCATCGCCGACTTCACCGGTCGCGAGGAGCACCTGGACGAGATCGTGCGACTGCTGGACGGCGACGGCCAGGAGTCCTGGGGCATGCCGATCGTCGCCGTCTCGGGCCGGGGCGGCGTCGGCAAGTCCACCCTCGCCACCCGCGCCGCGCACCAGCTCAGCGCCCGCTACCCGGACGGCCAGCTCTACGCCGACATGTGCTCGGCCACCGGCAACGACCACACCGCCAAGCTGCTCGCCCGGTTCCTGCGCGCGTTGGGCGTGGCGGGCTCCGCCGTGCCCGACGACGTGGAGGAGCGCGTCGAGCTGTACCGCAGCAAGCTGTCCGGCAAGCGGGTGCTGGTGGTGCTCGACGCCGTGACCGACGAGGCGCAGGTGCGGTCGCTGCTGCCCGGCAGCGCGTCCTGCGCGGTGATCGTCACCAGCCGGGTGCGGCTGAGCGGCCTGCCGGGCGCCCGCCAGCTCCACCTCGACGCGTTCGACGAGGCCAAGTCCCTCGAACTGCTGACCCGCGTCGTCGGCCGCGAGCGGGTCGAGGCCGAGCCGGACGCGGCGGTCGAACTGGTCCGCCTGTGCGACGGGCTGCCGCTGGCGCTGCGCATCGCGGGCGCCCGGCTGGCCTCCCGACCGCACTGGCGGATCGGCGGCCTGGTCCGCAGGCTCCACGACGAGGCCAGGCGGCTGGACGAGCTGGCCCACCACGGCCTGGAGCTGCGGTCCACCTTCGCCCTCACGCACCGGCTGCTGGACGAGTGCGCCCGGCGGCTGTTCCGGCTGTGCTCGCTGGTGAGCGCGCCCGACTTCCCCGGCTGGACCGCGGCCGCGCTGCTCGACACCACCGCCGCGGACGCCGAGGAGGTGCTGGAGAGCCTGGTCGAGGCGCAGCTCGTGGACACCGTCCAGTACGGCGGCGCGTCGCCGCGCTACCGGCTGCACGACCTGATCCGGGTCTACGCGGCGGAGAAGCTCCAGGAGGACAGCACCGAGGAGGAGCGCGACGCGGCGCTGGGCCGCGTGCTGGGCGGGTGGCTGGCGCTGGCCGAGGAGGCGCACCGCCGCGAGTACGGCGGCGACTACACCATCCTGCACGGCGGCGCCCCGCGCTGGCGGCCGGACGCCCGTGAGCTGGACGACCACCTGGGCGAACCCGCGCACTGGTGGGAGGCCGAGCGGCGGGCGCTGGTCGCCGCGGTCCGCCAGGCCGCCGGCGCCGGGCTCGACGAGTTGTGCTGGGACCTCGCCCTGACCGCGGTGACCCTGTTCGAGGCCAAGGGCTACTTCGACGACTGGCTGGAGTGCGCGCGGGTGGCGCACGAGGCGTGCCGGCGCGCCGACAACCGGGTCGGCATGGCCGCGATGCGCTACTCGCTGGGGACGCTGCACATGTTCCAGACCCGGCTGCCCGAGGCGGACGAGTACTTCGCGGGCGCGCTGGAGCTGTTCCGCGCCGCCGGCGAGGAGCACGGGCGCGCCCTGGTGCTGCGCAACTCCGCGCACGTCGACGGCCTGCGCGGGGACACCGCCTCGATGATGGCCAAGTACACCGAGGCGCTGGAGGGCCTGCGCGCGGTCGGCGACCGGATCGGCGAGGCGCACGTCCTGCGCGGCATCGCCAAGCACCGGCTGGACGAGGGCGACACCGACGCCGCGGCCGGGCTACTGGAGCAGGCGCGGGACATCACCCGGGAGACCGGGTGCCTGCGGGTCGAGGCGCAGGTGGTGCACAGGTTCGCCGAGCTGCACCTGGCCACCGGCGAGATCGACCAGGCCCGCGACGCGCTGCACCGGGTGCTGCGCATCGTGCGCGACAACGGCGACCGGATCGGCGAGGTCTACGCGCTGTACGGGCTGGGCGTGCTGCGCCACCGGGAGGGGCGGTTGGACAACGCCGAGACCACCCTGGTGCACGCGCTGAACCTGGCGCGCCGGCTGGGTGAGCGGCTGATCGAGGCCAGGTCCCGGTACTCGCTCGGGGAGATCGCGCTGGCGCGCGGCGACGCGGAGGGCGGTGTCGGGCACCTGCGCGCGGCGCGCGAGCTGTTCGCCGGGCTGGGGTCGGCGCTGTGGCACGCCAAGGCGCTGGCGCTGCTGGCCGAGGCCCGGTCGGCGAACGGCGACGACGCGGCGGCGGGCGAGCTGGTGGAGCGGGCGCTGCTGCTGCTGTCCGGGGTCGACTCGGCGGAGGCGGCCCAGCTCGTGGCGCGGCTGCGGGAGCGGCGGGTGGACGGGACGGTCGTCCGCGGCCTGGTCTGAGCCGGCACGCGCGACGACCCGGCCCCCGAGGAGGGCCGGGTCGCGGTGTCGAGCGGTCCGCTCACCAGTGCGTGTCGTCCACGCACACCTGGAGCTCGACGCTCCAGTGGGTGTCCTCGGGGCAGTCGGCCGTCGTGGTGGTGGCCGCCGCGGGCGGGGCCGTGATGACGGCGGCGCCGATCGCGAACGCGGTGAGCAGGGACTTCAGCACCGACATCCTCCTCCTGTCTTCCGGAACTCCCGGGAACTGCCGTGCGGTGCCACCAGTGGGCGCCCCGCCGCCTTCCGTCCGCCTTCACCCGCCTTAATCCGCGCTCCGTGGAATCGATAGCGCTTGGAAAGCGGATCGACAGAGCCGCGCCGCACCTTGGTCGTGGCAAGGGCGACGGCAAGGGCCGCGGCTCGGCCACGGCGACGGCGGAAGGAGCGGACGTGGACCGCCTCCCCCAGGACCACGGGCACGACGGCACCGATGCCGTGGACGCCCTGGCCGAGCGGCTGATGACCGGGGCCGCCGTCGCGCCGGCGCTGTCGTCGGTGGCCGCGCCGCGACACCGCGCCGCGGTGCTGACCGCGCTGTCGGCCCGGTACCTGCTCGCGCCCGGCGTGGTCACCGCGTCGGTCGTGGGCGGCGGGTGGGCGGTCCGGGCCCAGCTGGACGCCGTGGCCCGGCACGTGCCCGGCACCAGCCACGTGGCGGGGCGCGGGGGCGCCGGGGGGGCCCCGGGGCCCCGCCCGGGGGGCCCGCGCCCGGGGTACCGCCAAGGGGGGTGCCTGGGCGCCCCCCCCGGGGGGGGGGTGTTGGGGGGGCAACAC
>NZ_JBHWIE010000082.1:11039-12282 GCF_042732085.1 Actinosynnema sp. NPDC059797 | reverse complement strand
CACGGGTCGTGTCGTGGGCGGCGGGTGGGGGGTCCGGCCCATGCTGGACGCCGGGGCCCGCCCGGTGCCCGGCCCACGCACCGTCGCGGTCGGCGGGAACGCCGGCGAGCCGATGGACCGCGACCTGGTCGACCGGCTCCGGCTGACCGGCATCGGGCTGTCCGTGGCCGCCACCGCGGGGGAGGCGGTGTTCGGGGCGAACCTCGTGGTCGTCACCGACGTCGCCGACCCCGACACCTGGCCCGTCCGCCTGCCGGGCGGCGCGGTGCTGGTCAACGCCACCGGCGGCGACCTGCCCCCGGCCGTGACCCGCGCGGTGGACGTGGTGTTCGTCGACGACCTGGCCCTGCTGCGGTGCGCGCCGCACCGCGGCCTGCCGGTCGAGGCGGACCTGCGGCAGGTCGTCACCGGCGAGTGCGCGGGCCGCACCAGCGCGGACCACGTGCTGCTCGTCGAGCTGCTGACCGAGGGTCGGCAGTCCGGATCACCCCTGGAGGACCACGCGTGTCGATCGAGAACGAGATCAAGCGGTTCGTCGTGACCGGCTTCGCACCCGACCTCACCCCCGACCAGCTCCCGTCCGACCTGGACCTGCTGGACAGCGGGGTGGTGGACAGCCTCGGCCTGCTGCGCCTGATCGCGTGGGTGGGCGAGCGCTACGACATCCCGGTGGGGGAGCGCGACATCTCGCCGGCCCAGTTCAGCTCGGTCGAGGCCATCGAGGCCTTCGTCCGGGAAGCACGCAGCTTCGTCTGACGAGATCCACGGACAGGAGGAGTTCACCAGCATGATCGTGCGGGCCAAGGCCGGCGTGACCGGCGTCGACTGGGGGAACGGGCTCAGCTACCGGCTCCTGGTCGAGAAGGACAACATGGGGTTCACCGTCGCCCACACCGTGGTGAAGGCGGGGTCGAAGTCCCCGCTGCACTACCGCAACCACCTGGAAGCCTGCTACTGCATCGCCGGGCGCGGACAGGTGATCGACGCCGACGGGACGGCCCACGACATCGAGCCGGGCGTCATGTACGCCCTGGACCAGCACGACCAGCACTTCCTGATCGCCCACCCCGAAGAGGACCTGGAGCTGATCAGCGTGTTCAACCCGCCGCTGCGCGGCGACGAGCGGCACAACTTCGACGCCGACGAGTTCTCGCACTACTGACCGGCGACGGGCGGTGGGTGTGTAAATGTGGTTGCAGGCCCTAACCAGGAACGACGTGGGGTGTATGCGAGAGGGTGGACA
>NZ_JBHWIE010000082.1:0-11029 GCF_042732085.1 Actinosynnema sp. NPDC059797 | reverse complement strand
ACGGGCGGTGCGGGGAACAGGGCGTTCCCCGCACCACCCGCGGACCGACGACGGGAGAAACCCACAGTGTCCACACGCGACGAGTTGTTCTCGGTCTCCGAGGAGGTCGCCGACGCGCTGGCCTCGGGCCTGCCGGTGGTGGCCCTGGAGTCCTCGGGCGTGGTGCAGGGCCTGCCGCACCCGCTGAACCTCCAGACCGCCCTCGACATGGACAAGGCCATCCGCGCCGCGGGCGCCGTGCCCGCCCGCACCGGCATCGTCTCCGGCCGGTTCGTGGTGGGCATGTCCGACGAGCAGGTGGAGCTGTTCGCCACCACGCCGACGGTGCCCAAGGTCGGCGCCCGCGACATCGGCCCCGTGCTGGCGGGAGGCGGCCACGGCGGCACCACGGTCTCCGCGGCGCTGGTCGCGGCGGGCGGGGTCGGCATCGACGTGTTCGCGGTCGCGGGCATCGGCGGCGTGCACTTCGGCGCGCAGCGGAGCTTCGACATCTCCGCGGACCTCGTGGAGTTCACCCGCCACCGGGTCGCCGTGGTCTGCGCGGGCGCCAAGTCGCTGCTCGACCCGGCGCTCACGCTGGAGTACCTGGAGACCTTCGGCGTGCCGGTGGTCGGCTACCGCTGCGACGACTTCCCGGCCTACTACAGCGTCTCCAGCGGCGAGCGCAACCCGCGCCGCGTCGACGACCTGGCCGAACTGGTGGCGGCCGTGCGCCTGCACTGGGCGGTCGGCAACACCGGCGGCTTCCTCATCACCCACCCGATCGACGCCGCCGACGCGCTGCCCTCGGACGAGGTCTACGCCCTGGTGCGCGAGAAGCAGGCCGAGGCGGAGGCGGCGGGGGTGCGCGGCAAGGACATGACGCCCGCGATCCTCAGCGCGGTCGGCAAGGCCACCCGGGGCCGCACCGGCGAGGCCAACCGCTCGGTGCTGCTGTCGACCAGCGCCCTGGCCGCCGAGGTCGCCGTCGCCCTCAAGGGCCGGTCCGCAGGGGACCAGGGCGCAGGGGACCGGGGCGCAGGGGACCAGGCCCTCGGGGAGCGGGTGTGAGCACCGCGGTCCTGTTCGACGTGGACGGCACGCTGGTCGACACACCGGCCGGCATGACCACCGTGCTGCGGCAGGTGGTGGCGGAGTTCGGCGGCGCGGCGGACGAGCCCCGGCTCCGCGCCACCGTCGGCCGCCCGCTGGTCGCCTCGCTGGCTCTGCTGCTCGACCTGCCCGCCGACCACCCCGACGCCGCCCGCGCCGCCGACCGGGCGCGGGCGCTGTTCACGGAGCTGGTCGTCCCGGCGGCGGCCGACCTGGTCTTCCCCGGCGTGCCCGAACTGCTCGCGGGCCTGCGCGAGCACGGGCGCCCGCTGGCCGTGGTCACCAGCAAGGTCCGGCGCAGCGCGGTGGAGCTGCTGGAGGCCACCGGCCTGCTGCCGCACTTCGACGTCCTGTCCTGCCACGGCATGGCCGAGCGCGGCAAACCGCACCCCGACCTCGCCCTGCTGGCCGCCGACGCCCTGGGCGTCCCGCCGGGGCGCTGCGTCGTGGTCGGCGACGCCGTGGACGACGTGCTGATGGCGCGTGCCGCGGGCATGGACGCGCTCGGCGTCGCCACCGGCGTCGCCACACCCGACGAGCTGCTGACCGCGGGGGCGCGCGAGGTGCACGCCGACGCGGTCCGGCTCGGTGAAGCCCTGCTACCGCTCGCTCCCCGAAGGTGATCACCATGACCAGCCCCCGCACCGAAGCGGTGCGCGGCCGCTCGGCGAACGCGGCGCTCGCGATCCTCGCCGTGGCCCAGTTCCTCATCGCGCTCGACTACTCCATCGTCTACATCGCGCTGCCCAGCGTCGGCGCGGAGCTGGCGCTGACCGAGAGCTCCGTCCAGTGGGTGGTCAGCGGCTACGCCGTGTTCTTCGCCGGTTTCCTGGTCGTGGGCGGCCGGGCGTCGGACCGGTTCGGGCCGCGGAACCTGTTCATCGCCGCGATGCTGCTGTTCGGCGTGGCGTCGCTGGTGGGCGGGCTCGCGCCGGGCGCCCCGATGCTCCTGGTGGCCCGCGCCGCCCAGGGCGTGGCCGCGGCGGTGCTCCAGCCCGCGGTGATCGCCCTGATCAACACGTCGTTCGCGGCCGGCCCCGAGCGCAACCGGGCGCTGGGCGTGTGGGGCACGGTCGGCGCGTCCGGCCTGGCCGCCGGCGTGATCATCGGCGGCCTGCTGACCACCGTGTCGTGGCGGTGGGTGTTCCTGATCAACCTGCCGCTGGCGGTGCTGTGCGCGCTCGCCGCGCCGAAGCTGCTGCCCCGCAACGACACCGCGAACCGCGAGCGCGGCGGGCTGAACGTGCCCAGCGCGGTGCTGTGCACCGGCACCGTGCTGTCCGCGGCCCTGGCGCTGACCCAGGCGTCCGCGGGCGGCTGGACGCACCCCGCCACGCTGGCCGCGCTCGGCGCGTCGGCCGTGCTGCTGGTCGCGTTCGCGCTCCAGGAGCGGCGCAGCGAGCGACCGCTGGTGGACCCGGTGCTGCGGGGCACCCGCTCGCTGCTGGTCGGCTGCGGCTCCACCGCGCTCTACATGGCCAGCGTCGGCAACCAGTTCTTCGTGGTGACCCTGCTGGTGCAGCAGTTGCGCGGGTACGACCCGCTCGCGGCGGGCCTGGCGTTCCTGCCCATGGCGGTGGCGATCGCGGTGGCAAACTCGGTGGCCGCCCGGATCGTCGGCGCGATCGGCGTGCGGGCGACGCTGGCGCTGGCGTTCGTCGCCGACGCCGCCGGCCTGCTGCTGCTGGCGTTGCAGGTGCACGGCGACAGCTACGTCCTGAACCTGCTGCCCGGCCTGCTGATCACCGGTTTCGCCCACGGCGTCACCTACGTGTCGATGTTCATCGCGGGCACCGCCGACGTCGAGGACCGCAACCAGGGCGTGGGCAGCGCGCTGATGACCACCTCCCAGTACATGGCCGGCGCGCTCGGCGTGGCCGTGCTGGTCCTGGTGCTGGGCGCCGACCCCGGCCCCGACGCCTTCGCGTGGGCGTTCGCCACCACGGCGATCGCGGCGGCGGGCGGCGCGGTGCTGGCCTGGTTCGGGCTGGCCCGGCGCGAGGGGGGCCGGTCGTGAGCGCCCGATCCTGGGTCGCCCGGCTCGGCGTGCTCGTGGTGCACAACGACCCGGTGGTGGAGGCCGAGCTGTGGGCCATGGCGCCGCCCGGCGTGACCGTGCACGCGGCCCGCTTCGAGAGCCCCACCAGCACCGGCGCCGAGTACACCGACGAGTCCTGGGAGCGGCTGGTGACCGCGCCGGACGTGCGGCGCGGCCTGGTCCAGCTCGGGCAGCTCGACGTGTCGGCGATCTGCCTGTGCTTCGGCTCGGCCAGCTTCTTCGGCGGCCTGGGGTTCGACGACGGGTTCACCGCCGCGGCGACCGACCTGGCCGGCGGAACCCCCGTCTACACCGCCGGGCAGGCCATCCGCGCCGCGCTGACCACGCTCGGCGTGCGCCGGCCGATGGTGCTCGCGCCGCCGTGGTTCACCGCGCCGACCTTCGCCGCGACCGAGTCCTACCTGACCGCGGCCGGGTTCGAGCCCGCCGCGCTGGAGCCCTTCCGCCTGGGCGCCCGCTGGGACGGCGTCGAGCGGCACCGGCTGTTCGACCGCGGCGGGCGCTGGGACGTCGACCCCGACGAGGTGCGCCGCCAGGTCGTGGCCGCCTTCCCGGCGCACGCCGACGGCGTGCTGCTGCCCGGCAGCGGCTTCCGCTCCTGGGAGGCCGTGGACGCGCTGGAGCGCGAGCTGGGCGTGCCGGTGGTGACCTCGAACCAGGCGTGCCTGTGGCGGCTGCTCGACCTGACCGACCTGGACGCGACGGTGCCCGGCGGGGGCGGCCTGCTCGCCGCCCGCCGCTGACCGGACCTCCTCCGACCCGAGAGGAACCCCATGCCCACCCGATCCTTCCTGACCGCGTTCGCCGCGCAGGTGGACGCCCGACCGCACGCCCAGGCGCTGTCCTGGGCCGGGGCCGAGGTGGACTACGCCGCCCTGGACCTGCTGGCGCGCGACGCCGAGGCGCTGACCGCCGGCATCCCGGCCGACGTGCCGGTGTGCGTGCCCGCGCACAAGTCGCCGGAGACCGTCGCCCTGCTGATCGCGTGCTTCCGGCAGGGCAGGCGGGTGCTGCTGCCGTCGGCCTCGCTGGGCCCGGACGCCCTGCTGCGGCTGTGCGAGCGGGTCGGCTGCACGCACGTGCTGACCCCGGGCGGCGCGCGCACCACCGGCGCGGACCCCGAGTCCCTGCCCGGACCGGGCCTGCTGCTCACCACCTCCGGCTCGACCGGCACGCCGAAGGTCGTCGTCCTGTCCGAGGAGGGGGTGGACAACTTCCTCGCCTGGGCGGCGCGGGCGTTCGACATCGGCCCCGGCGTCGGGGTGCTCAACTACGCGCCGCTCAACTTCGACCTGTGCCTGCTGGACGTGTGGGCGGCGCTGGCCGCCGGCGCGTGCGCGGACCTGGTCGACCCCGGGCGCGCCACCGACGGCGCGCACCTGGCCGAGCTGTGCGTCGAGCGGCAACCCGCCGTGGTGCAGGCCGTCCCGCTGTTCTTCCGGCTGGTGACCGCCACCGGGCGGGTCTTCCCGGGCGTGCGGGACGTGCTGCTGACCGGCGACGTGGCGCCGCCCGCGCTGCTGGAGGCCGTCACGGCGGCGTTCCCGAACGCCCGGCTGTGGAACGTCTACGGCTGCACCGAGACCAACGACAGCTTCCTGCACCGCATCGACCCGACCCGGGCGCCCACCCCGATCGGCACGCCGATCGCCGGCGTGGAGTTCCGCGTCCTCGACGAGGACGGGCGCGACGCCGACAGCGGCGAACTGGTGGTGCGCACCCCCTTCCGCGCCGAGGGCTACCTCGACCCGGAGCTGAACCGCGAGCGGTGGCGGGACGGCTGGTTCCGCACCGGCGACCTGGTCCGCCGCGACGAGGCCGGCCTGCTGCACCTCACCGGCCGCAACGACCACCAGGTCAAGGTGCGCGGCGTGCGCACCAACACCCAGGAGGTCGAACAGGTCGTGCTCGCGCACCCCGCGGTGCTGGAGGCCGCGGTGGTCGCGGTCCCGGACGAGGAGGCCGGGAACGTGCTGCACGCCGTGGTCCGCCGCGCGCCGGGCTCCCGGCTCAACGGGCTCGACCTGCGGGTGCACTGCGCCGCCGAGCTGCCCCGGACCGCCATCCCCGGCGCGTTCGAGATCGGCGACGAGGCGCTGCCCCGCACCTCCACCGGCAAGGTCGACCGCAACGCCCTGCGCGCACGGCGGATCGCGGTCTCGGGAAGGGCGTGACACAGGTGATCGAGTGGAACGAGGACCAGCGCGCGCTGCGCGCGGCGATCGAGGAACTGGGGCCGTTGCTCGGCGAGGGCCACGTCGAGCGCGACGCGGACGGCGAGTTCGCCGAAGGCGCCTGGAAGGCCCTGCGCGAGACGGGGCTGCTGGGCCTGCCCTTCGACGAGGAGTGGGGCGGTCTCGGCCAGGACCTGCTGACCACCATGCACGTGCTGGAGGGCCTGGGCCACGCCTGCCGCGACGGCGGGTTCGGCTTCTCGGTGTCCACCCACATGGTCAGCACCGGTGTCCCGCTGCAGCGCTTCGGCTCCCGGGAGCTGAAGGAGCGCTACCTCACCCGGGTGTGCGACGGTTCGATCATCGGCGCGCACGCCATCACCGAGCCCGAGGGCGGCTCGGACGTGATGGGCATGCGCACCTCCGCGGTCCGCGACGGCGACCACTACGTGCTCAACGGCAGCAAGGCGTTCATCAGCAACGGCCCCCTGGCCGACGTGGTCGTGGTCTACGCCCGCACCGGCAAGCGCGGCAGCCCCGCCGCGATCACCGCGTTCCTGGTCGACCGGGACACGCCCGGCCTGACCGTGGGCAAGCCGGTGGCCAAGATGGGCCTGCGGACCTCGCCGCTGAGCGAGCTGTTCTTCGACGACTGCCGGGTGCCCGCCGCCAACGTGGTCGGCTCGCCCGGCGCGGGGTTCCTCATCCTGGACCACGTGATGAAGTGGGAGATCCTGTGCTCCTTCATCATCAACGTCGGCGAGATGCAGCACCGCCTGGAGCGCTGCGTGGACTACGCGCGCACCAGGGTCCAGTTCGGGCAGAGGATCGGGTCGTTCCAGTCGGTGTCCAACCGGGTCGTGGAGATGCGCATCGCCGTCGACACCGCCCGCAAGTGGCTCTACGACACCGCGGTCAAGCTCCAGCGCGGTGAGAACGTCACCACCGACCTGGCCATCAGCAAGATCATCGCCAGCGAGGCCAACGTCAACACGGCGCTGGCCGCGGTCCAGCTGTTCGGCGGTTACGGCTACACCGCCGAGTACGGCCTGGAGAAGGACCTGCGCAACGCCGTCGCCGGGACCATCTACTCCGGCACCTCCGACATCCAGCGGCAGCGCATCGCCTCCATGATCGGTCTGTAGAGGGAGAGCAACGATGTCAGTGCAAGCGGTCAACGCCGACCTGTCCCACGCCGACCTGCTGAAGCCCACCGAGTTCCTGGACCACGACAGCGACGTGGTGCGCGACTTCGTGCGCAAGACCCTGCCCGACGACGGCCGGGGCATGACCGACGTGGAGCGCGCGTGCGCCCTCTACTACGCCGTGCGCGACGGCATCCACTACGAGGTCTACGGCGCCGACCTGTCCCGCGACGGCCTCAAGGCCAGCTCGACCATCCGGCGGGGCCTGGGTTTCTGCGTGCACAAGTCCATCGTGTACGCCGCCGCCGTGCGCGCGGTCGGCATCCCCAGCCGCATCTACTACGGCGACGTGCGCAACCACCTCGCCTCGCCCCGGCTGGAGGAGCTGATGGGCGGCAACGTCTTCACCTACCACAGCCTCACCACCGTCTTCCTGGACGGCAAGTGGGTGCGCGCCACGCCCGTGTTCAACAAGGTGCTGTGCAAGCTCTACCGGATCAAGCCCCTGGACTTCGACGGCCGCAGCGACAGCATGTACCACCCCTACGACGAAGAGGGCCGCAGGCACATGGAGTTCCTGCGGGAGCACGGCGAGTTCGACGACGTGCCCTACGACCGGGTCGTCGACGGCATCCGCGCCAACCACCCCAAGCTGTTCGCCTCCCGGCACACCACCGCGCGCGGCTCGCTGGTCGCCGACGCGCAAGGGGAACCGTCGTGACCGCGCACCCGGCCGAGTCGCCGCCGCGCCGCAGGGTCGCCCCCGCGCCGCGCCCCGCGGTCGACCTGGAGCTGGTGGTGCCCGCGTTCAACGAGGCGGGCAGGCTGCCCGGCACCCTGGCGGAGCTGACCGCGTTCCTGGCCGACCGGCCGTGGCGGTCGCGGGTGGTGGTGGTCGACAACGGCAGCACCGACGGCACCGCCACCGCCGTCGCGGACCACCCGGACGTGGTGGTCATCGGCTGCGCGAGGCCCGGCAAGGGCGCGGCGGTGCGCCGGGGCATCGAGAGCAGCACGTCCAGGTTCGTCGGGTTCGTCGACGCCGACCTGTCCACCCCGGTGCACACCCTGACCAGGGCGGTGGCGGAGCTGGAGGCGGGCGCGGCGGCGGCCATCGGGTCGCGGCACGCGCCGGGCGCGGAGCTGGTGCGCCCGCAGCCGCTGGGCCGCCGGGTGGGCGGCGCCGTGTTCCGCGCGCTGGCCCGCCGGCTCGTGCCCGAGGTCCACGACACCCAGTGCGGCTTCAAGCTGTTCGAGCGCGTCGCGGTGCAGCGGGCGCTGGCGCGGTGCCGGGTCGACGGGTTCGCGTTCGACGTCGAGCTGCTGCACCGCATCCGGCTCGCGGGCGGCCGCATCGCCGAGGTCGCGGTGTCCTGGACCGACGACGAGCGCTCGACCTTCCGCCCGCTGCACGACGGCCGCGCGGCGTTCGCCGACCTGCTGCGCCTGTACCGGGTCGAGGCGCGATGAGCGCCGGGCGCCGCGTGCTACTGGTCGGCGAGCGCGACGTGCGGCACCCGCTGGCGGGCGACGCGGAGCGCTACCTGCACGAGGTCGCCCGGCGCTGGGCCGCCGCCGGCACGCGGGTCACGTGGTCGGTGACCAGGCCGCCCGGCTCGCCCGCCCGCGAGGTCGTGGAGGGCGTGGAGGTGGTGCGCTCCGCGGGGTGGCCGGGCGCGCGCACGGCGCTGTGGCTGCTGCGCCGGGGCGGCCGGTTCGACGCGGTGGTCGACGCGACCACCGGGCCGGCGTTCGCGGTGCCGCTGGTCGCCGGCCGGCGGGTGCCCGTCGTGCGGGTGGCGCACCGGGTGGTCGACCGGCCGCGCGGCGGTGCGGTGGCCAAGCTCCTGGCGAGGTGGACCCGCGACCGCCGCGCGACCGTCGTGACGTCGCCGTCGGCGCGCCACGCGCTGCGCCGGGGCACGGGCGTGCGCGGACCGGTGTTCATCGCACCGCCCGGTGCGGTGGGCGCCGAGGACACCGCCGACCGCGCCGCCGACCCCGTGGTGGTCGTGCTCGCGCCACCGGCGCCCGAGTGGCGCCCGGACCCGCTGTTGCGCCGGCTGGCGGGGGTGCCGGGGTTGCGCGTTGAGGTGGTCGGCGACGGGCCCCGCGAGGGTATGGGATTCCGCCGACGGGTGCCGGAGCGCGCCGTGCCGGTGGGCCGGTCGGCGGAGCCGCGTGGCGGGGCTGTCGGCGACGGGCGCGGCGCGAGCGCGGTGTTCCGCCACCGGGCGCCCAAGGCGCTGCCGCGTCGACCGGCCGGGGTGCCGGGGTCGCGCGGTGACGCGTCGGACGGGTCCCCATCGGGCCTGGCCGCGCACGGCGCGGGCGTGGCGCGCGCGGTGACGTTCCACGGTCGGCTGTCCGAGGCCGAGCGCGCCGCGCTGCTGCGCCGGGCGTGGCTGGTGGTCTCCGCGACCACCGACGAGGTGTCCGCCTCCGCCGTCCTGGAGGCGGCCGCCCACGGCGTGCCGTGCGTGGCGCTGGACGCCGTGGGCGCGCGGGACTTCGTCCGCGTCGGCGAGGTCGTGCGGTCGCCGGACGACCTCGGCCCGGCCGTCGCCCGCCACCTCGCCGAGCTGGCCGACCCCCGGCACGCCCGGCGGATCGCGCGGCGGTGCCGCGACTGGGCCGGCGGGTTCCGCTGGGACCGCACCGCGCGGCTGCTGGCCGCCGCCGTCGAGCACCAGGTCGGCGCCGACCGCCACCGGGCCCAGCGCCGCCGGGCCCGCTCCGACATCGCCGCCCTGGTGCGGCTGCCCGCCGGCGCCCGCATCCCGGCGGGCGCGTTGCGGGTGACCGACGAGGTCGCCGAGGAGGGTGGCGCGGTCGGCGCGCTGCTCAACGGCTGCGACGAGTTCGACGCGCTCGGCGTCCTGGAGCGCCTCGGGGTCGAGGGCGCGCGGGTGCGCCTGGCGACCCACGACGACCTGCTGCTCGGCCCCTGCCCACCAGGTCGACCCACCCCCGGTCCCACGAGAGAGGCCGACGACCGTGTTCACTCCCGCTGACACCCGGGCACGGGTGCTCACCTGGTCCGCCGTGACCGCCACCGCGTTCGCCCTGGCGCTGGTCGCCCAGGCCGTCTACACCCGCGACCCGCACTGGGGCGTCCGCTGGATGGCGGACCTCTGGGTCTACGTCGCCAGCGGTCAGGCGGTGCGCGACGGGGTGTCCCTGTACGACGTGGTGATCATGTCGCCGCTGTACGGGCCCATGCCGTACCTGTACCCGCCGCTCACCGCGGTGCTGTTCTTCGTGCCCCTGACCTTCCTGCCGTTCGGGACGGCCGCCCTGGTGTGGAACACCGCGACGCTGGTCGCGCTGGGCGCGGTCGTGTGGCTCACCCTGGGCATCGCCGGCGTCCACGGCACGAGGGCGCGGGTGGTCCTGACCGTAGTCGGCCTGGCGCTCGTGTTCTGCCTGCTGCCGACGCGGATCCACCTGATCTTCGGGCAGATCAACGCGTTCCTGGTCCTGCTGGTGCTGCTCGACTTCCGCCGCGGCGCGGGCCGGTGGCGCGGCGTCGGCATCGGCGTGGCGGCCGCGCTGAAGGTGACCCCGCTGATGTTCGTCCTCTACCTGCTGGTCACCGGCCAGTGGAGGGCGGCGCGGAACGCGGTGCTGGCCTTCCTGGGCACGGTCGGGGTCGGTTTCGCCGTCGCCCCCGCGGACTCGCTGGAGTACTGGGGCGGGCTGGTGCTGCACTCCTCCCGCGCGGGCGCGGTGTTCAGCACGCCGAACCAGTCGCTGGCCGCCGCGATGGCCAGGGTGCTGCGCAGCGAGGTGTTCGCCGTGTGGTGGCTGGCCGTGCTCGTCGCGGTCGGCGTGCTGGGGCTCGCGGTGGCGCGCTACGTCCACCGCAGGGGCTCGGACTTCCTGGGCTTCTGCGCCGCGACCCTCACCGGGCTGCTCGTGTCGCCGGTGAGCTGGGAGCACCACTGGGTGTACGTGGTGCCCCTGCTGGTCTGGCTGGCGGTGCGGGCGCACCGGCGGCGCTCGGTCGGCCTGGCGGCGGTGACGACCCTGCTGGCGGCGGTGTTCACCCTCCGGGTGTTCTGGTGGGTGGGCGTCGAGGAGTTCCCGGCGGAGCCGATGGACCTGACGGTGTGGCAGCAGTTGGCCGCCTCGATGATGCCGGTCGCCGGGCTGCTGCTGCTCCTGCTCGGGCCGCTGTGGGTGCGCCGCGAGTTCCGCCCGTCCCCGGCGGGGGCCTCGGATCCGGCCCCGGTCGCCCGCGCGGTGCCGGAACGGGTGCCGGAACGGGCGTGAGCGCCCGGGGGGCGATCGCCGTCGCCCCCCCGGTTCCACCCCGTGGTGGCCGGTTGTCACGCTTCCGGCCCGGCGCGGTTCGCACGTCACGGTGATCTTTCGCCCGGATGAACCCGATCGGGCGAAAGATCGGCGTCGTGGCCCGCTGGTCTGTGCCACAGTTCCCACCCGCCACAGCGGCGGGGAGGTCAGTGGAGTTCAGGAGCAGCGTGATGACGGTGTCCGCGCCCCCGGTCACCGCCGGGGCGGGTGCGTCCGCGTTCACCGCGGGCGGTGTGGTGGAC
>NZ_JBHWIE010000081.1:0-27141 GCF_042732085.1 Actinosynnema sp. NPDC059797 | reverse complement strand
GCCCGGCCGACCGCGTTGCCGCCCGCCGCGCACGGGGTCGAGACCAGGATGCGCGGGCCCGCCATGCCGAGCTTGCGGGCCACGACGTCACCGGTGGCGTGCATGGGCTGGTAGCCGCCCGCCGCGGTCGGCGTGGCCTGGCACTTGCCCAGGACCAGGCCGAACCGCTCGGCGGGGAGGTCGCCCAGCGCGGCCTGGGCCACCGCCTGCCTGGCCGCCACGAGGGCGAGCCGGGCCGTGCGGTCCAGCCCGGCGTCCTCGGCCGGCAACTGCCCGTCGATCCACTCCTCGGGCACCTGGCCCGCGAACCTGGCCTCGAACGCGGCGAACCTCTCGTCGGCGACGGCGGTGATGCCGCCCTCGCCCGCGGTGAGCCGCGCCCAGAACTCCTCCGGGTCCCGGCCGACCGCGCAGATCACCCCGAGACCGGTGATGACCACTGGGCGCAGCGCCATGCTTGCTCCTCCTCGCGACCCCGGACCGCGACCCGGGGGTACCGGATCAGATGATCGGGGTGCTCCAGCTCTTGGGCGTGACGTACGGGCTCGTCAGCGTGGTCACCTCGGTGTCGCCGACGGTCAGCCGGAGACCGGCGGCGGCCAGGTCCGGCGTCAGCCGCAGCAGGCCCAGGGTCGACTTCAGGCCGATGCTGCGCACGGCGTGCACGACCTCGCCGATCCGCTCGCCGTCGACGGTGACCGGCGTGCCCGGCGCGGGCACCTCGTCGCCGCCGGAGAAGCCCACCGTGCGGCGCTCGGCCTTGCCCTCGAACGCGGCCACCACGGCGTCGCGCCCGACGAAGTCGTCCTTGGTGATGTCCACGAGCCACCCCGCGCCCATCTCCAGCACGTCCACGCCCTCGCCCGCCTCGTGGCGCACGACCGGCTGGCGCACCTCCAGCATCGCCAGCTCCACGGCGTGCTGGCCGGCGGGCACGGCGTGCTCCAGGGCCTTGGCCCACAGCCGCTCGGCCGACTCGCGCGGCACCAGCGCCTTGTAGCCGTACTCGCCGGTCACGCCGGTGCGGGCGAAGACGATGTCCACGCCGTCCCACTGGGTGTCCGCGACGGACTCGAACGGCAGCGCGGCCAGCTCACCGTCGATCAGCCGGCCCACCACGCCCCACGCGTACGGGCCCTCCAGCCCGAAGAGGGCGTGCTCGGCGGTGCGGTCGGTGATCTCCACGTCGGGCCCGGCGTGCGCGCGCAGGTGCTCCAGCAGGCGGGTGCCGGCGCCGGTGGAGGACTCCAGCAGCAGGCCGTCCTCCCGGCCCCACACCACGACCTGGTCCACGACGGCGCCGTCCTCGGCGAGCACCAGGCTCGTCATGCAGCGCTCGGCGGTCAGGTACTCCACGTCCCGCGCCAGCACCTTCTGCGCGAAGTCGGTGGCGCCGCCGCCGGAGATCTCCACGATCCGCTCGCCGGACAGGTCCAGCAGGGCGGCCCGCTCCCGGATCGCCTCGTACTCGGCGTCGAGCGCGCCGAAGCCCAGCGCGACCTCGGCGTCCAGGACGGTGCCGTACTCGGTGCCCTCGGGGTGCGCGGACCGCACCGGCGACGTCAAGGGTTCCATTGTCGTGTCAGACCTTTCCGGTAGGGCTGGTGGCAGCCGGGTCGGCGATGGTGATGGTGCCCTCGGCGGCGACCTGGCCGTCGACCCTGGCGCTCACCTTGAACTCGCTGAAGCCGCGTCCGCCCGCCGTGCGGTCGGCGGTGAGGACGAGCTGGTCACCCGGCACGACGGGGCGGCGGAACCGCATCGACCGCACGCCCGCCAGGTAGCCGATGGGTCCCGCGCCGGCGAGCGCGAACACCACGCCCGCCAGCTGGGCCATCGCCTCGACGAGGATCACGCCCGGGAGCACGGCCGCGCTCGGGAAGTGCCCCTGGAACCACAGCTCGGTGGCGGCGACGTTCTTGATCCCCACCGCGCCGATGCCCGGTTCGACCTTGTCGACCCGGTCCAGCAGCAGGAAGGGCCAGCGGTGCGGCAGGATCTCCCGGAGCTGGTCGTTGGTCAACGGCTTCCCCGCGCGCACGGGCTCCCGGGTCGCGGTCATGCCGAACGGGTCTGCTCGGCCAGGGCCGGGTTGACGTGGTCGGCCAGGCGCGAAACCGAGCCGAACACCGACATGTCGCTGTCGTAGAGGGCGACGCCGAACTCGGCCTCGATCGCCACGTACAGCTCCAGCACGTCGAGGCTGTCCAGCTCCAGGCCGCGGCCGAACAGCGGCTGGTCGTCGGTGATCCACTCGGGTTCGATCGGCAGGTCCAGCCGCGAGACGATCATCTTCTTGATCTGGGCGCACGTCTCGTGGCGGGCAGCCGCCGTGGCGCGCAGTTCGTCGAGGGTCACGCTTCTCCTTCCGTCCGCTGGGGTGCTCGCGGCTCGATGGGTCAACCGAGCCCGCCGCCGTTGGCGACGAACGTCTCGCTGGTGATGTAGGAGGCCTTGTCGGAGGCCAGGAACGTGACCAGGTTCGCGATCTCCTCCGGCCGGCCCATGCGGCCGAGCCGGATGCGCGAGGCGTAGCCGTCGCGGAGCTTCGCGGGGATGACCCGGGTCATGTCGGTCTCGACGAACCCCGGCGCGACCACGTTGACGCGCACGCCGTGCGGCGCGGCCTCGTAGGACAGCGCCTTGGTGAACGCGATGATCGCGCCCTTGGAGGCGACGTAGTTGGTCTGCCCGGGGAAGCCGCCGTCGAGACCGCTGGCGGAGCTGAGGGTCACGATCGCGCCGCGCCGCTGGTGCTGCATGATCCGCATCGCCTCGCGGCAGGCCAGGAAGGTGCCGTGCAGGTTGATGTCCATCGTCTCGCGGAAGGTGTCGCTGCTCATCGCGACGAGGTGCCGGTCGCGCGTCACGCCCGCGCTGGTGACCAGCACGTCGAGCCGGCCGTGCTCGGAGCGCACGGAGCGGAACAGCTCGCGCACCGCGTCCTCGTCGGTCACGTCGGCCCGCACCGCGCTGGCGCTGCCGCCGTCCTGCTCGATCCGCGCGACCAGTTCCTTCGCCTGCTCCTCGGAACGCGAGTAGTTGACCACGACGTGGACGCCGTGGGCCGCCAGGTCGACCGAGACGGCCCGCCCGATCCCACGCGACCCGCCGGTGACCACGGCGACCGATCCTTCGGCGAACATGGCGCCTCCCCACGTTGTCCAAGGCTTGCCCGACCGCGCCCGTCGTTCGGCACAACCGTACTGACCTGCGACTTCAAGGCTCTATCACTTCGATATCCGCCTCCTTGACGCCCCCGCGGCCATGTCGCACGCTCCTTCGCATGGCTGACTTCGAGGTCGACGTCCTGATCGTGGGTGGTGGCCCGGTCGGCCTCGCCGCGTCGATCGAGTGCTCGCGGCACGGGTTGACGTCGCTGCTGGTCGAGCGGCACGAGGGGACGTCGATCTTCCCCAAGGCGCGCCTGGTGTCCACCCGCACCATGGAGCTGGTGCGGGCGTGGGGCCTGGCGGACGAGGTGGAGCGCGTCGGCCTGCCGCGCGAGGACAGCCTGGCCGTGGGGGTCGGCTCGTCGCTGACCGCGGCCGACTTCCACCGCGAGGTCGCGCCCATCGCCGAGGACGCGCCGCACAGCCCCACGTACACCTACATCTGCGCGCAGGACGAGTTCGAGGTGGTGCTGCGCGCGGAGGCCGAGCGCCTGCCCGGCGGCGACGTCCGCTTCGCCACCACGCTCACGTCCCTGGAGCAGGACGGGTCCGGTGTGGACGCGGTGGTCGAGTCGGCGTCCGGCGTCGCCTCGGTCCGCGCCCGCTACGCCATCGCCGCCGACGGCGGGCGCAGCACCGTGCGCGACCGGCTGGGCATCGGCGTGGAGGGCCCGCCCCCGCTCGGGCACATGATCAGCATCATGTTCGACGCCGACCTGGTGCCGCTGCTGGCCGACCGGATGTGCGCGCTGTACTTCATCCGCAGCGAGATCCCGTGCGCGGTGGAGGCGGTGGACAACCGGCGGCGCTGGATCATCCAGACCGGGTACGACCCGGCGGAGGGTGGCAGCGAGGCCGACTTCACGCCCGAGTTCTGCGTGCGGGTGGTGCGCGAGGCCGTCGGCGTGCCGGACCTGGACGTGGAACTGGTCGGCGTGATGCCGTGGCTGCAGCAGGCGGTGACCGCGACGCGGTTCCGCTCGGGCCGGGTGTTCCTGGCGGGCGACTCGGCGCACGTGTCGACGCCGCAGGGCGGGTTCGGCATGAACTGCGGCATCCAGGACGCGCACAACCTGGTGTGGAAGCTGGCGGCGGTGCTGTCGGGCGTGGCGGGCGAGGCCCTGCTCGACACCTACGACGCCGAGCGCCACCCGATCGGCGAGCGCACCGTCGGCGAGAGCCTGATCAACGCCCTCATCACGTTCCGGATGATGGAGGGCGAGCTGTCCATGAAGGAGGCCATCGGGCTGCAGGCGGGCCGCCGCAGCTGCGAGGGCCTGGTCCTCGGCTTCCACTACGACTCGGCGGCCGTCGTGCCGGACGGCACCGCCGCGCCGGCGCCCGACGACCCCTACCGGACCTACGTGCCCACCGCCCGGCCCGGCCACCGCGCGCCGCACGTGCCGCTGACGCGGAACTCGGCGGAGGTGTCCACCCTGGACCTGTTCGGCCCGGGGCTGACCCTGCTCACCCCGGCCGGCAGCGGCTGGGCGCAGGCGGCGGAGGAGGTCGGCGCCCGGACCGGGGTGGGGATCACGGTGGTCGAGGTGTCGGACGACACCGAGGTGTCGTCCGAAGGTTCCACCGCCGCGGTGTCACCGGACCAGGTGGTGTCGCCGGACTGGGCCTCGGTCTACGGCGTGGGCGCGGCGGGCGCGGTGCTGGTGCGGCCGGACGGGCACGTGGCCTGGCGCACCACGGCGCCGGCGGCGGTGGACGCGTTGACCGCGGCGGTGGACGCGGTGCTGGCCCGCGCCTGAGCGGTGCGTGCCCGGCTGGCGCCACGCCGCCAGCCGGGTACGGTCAGGCCGGGCAGCGATCGGGCCAGGCAGCGATCGGGCCAGGCAGCGGTCAGGCGGGCACACCGGCCAACCTGCGGCGGTCCAGGCGGCGCGGCGCGGCGCGGACACCGGCCGCCGCGCGGCGCAGCGACAACGGGAACCCGTCGGCCGAACCGACGATCCGGCGGGCCTCGCCGCGTTCCTCGGCCACCCAGTCGTGCCCGAGCAGCATGGTCAGCAGCTGCCACGACTCCTCCAGCCGCAGCGGTTCCACGAACGCCCGGTGCGCACCCTGCCGGGCGACCAGCTCGTCCATCGGGTGCCTGCTGGTGACGATGACCCTCGCGTGCGCCCCGCCCGGCAGCAGCGGCCCGACCTGGGCGTGGTCCACCGCGCCGTCCAGCACCACCAGCACGCGCCTGCGGGACACGGTGCTGCGGTACAGCGCGACCTTCTCCCCCGGGTCGTCCGGGATGGACGCCACCGGCACGCCCAGCGCGCGCAGGAACCGGTCCAGCACGGCGGCGGGCGGCACCGGCCGGCCGAAGTCGTCCACCAGGTCGGCGTGCAGCTGCCCGTCGGGGAACCGGTCGAGGTGCCGGTGCGCCCAGCGCAGCGCCAACGCGGTCTTGCCCACCTCGCCCGGTCCGGTCAGCACGGCCGCGCCGGGCACGTCCGGGCCGGGGGCGAGGGCGACGTCCAAATCCGCCAACTCGGCCGACCGGCCCGCGAACGGCAGGACCTGGCGCGGCAGCTCGGCGGGCGGCACGGCCCGGACCTCGGCGCGGGCCGGGGCGAGCAGCGCCGGCGCGTCGCGCAGGACCTGCTCGTGCAGCTCGCGCAGCTCCGGTCCCGGTTCCAGGCCGATCTGCTCGACCAGCACCCGCCGCGCGTCCTGGTAGGTGCGCAGCGCGTCGGCCCGCCGGCCGGACCGGTACTGGGCGAGCATCAGCTGCGCCCGCGCCCGCTCGCGCAGCGGGTGCTCGGCCACCACGGCGGCCAGCTCCTTGCCGACCCGGTGGTGCAGGCCGAGCCGCAGCTCCAGCTCGGCGCACGCCTCCACCGCGTCCAGCCGCGCGGACTGGAGCCGCACCGCCTCCGCGCGCAGGCCGGGCAGGTCCTCGAACGGCACGCCGCGCCACAGCCCCAGCGCCTCGCGGAGCAGGGCCACGGCGCCCGCCTCGTCGCCGCCCGCCGCGCGCACGTGGGCCCGGCCGACCATCCCGTTGAACCGCGGCCAGTCCGCCGCGTCCTCGTCCAGCCTCGCCACGTACCCGGGGCTCGCGGTGTCGATGGCGCGGCCCGCCTCGCCCAGCGCGCGCCGCAGCCGGGACACGCAGATCGCGACCTGGCCCCGCGCGCTGGCCGGCGGGTCTCCGTGCCACACCGCCTCGATGAGCCGGTCCACGCTGACCACGCGGTTGGCGTCGACGACCAGCCGCGCCAGCACCGCGCGCTCCCGGGGACCGCCCACCCGCTGCTCCACGCCGCCGTGCAGGACCCTGATCGGGCCCAGCACGCCGAACTCGACCGGGCCGGGGCTCAACGCGACCGGGCCAGGTGCTGCTCGACCTCGTCGGTGGCGCGCGTCGTGCCGCCCGCCTCCGCGACGGCCTTGCGCATCAGGTCCGACCGGGCCGCGATCCCCGGGTCCCCGAGCACGGTCGTGATCGCGTCGACCAGCGCGTCGGGGGTCAGCTCGGCGGGGTCGAGCACGGTGCCGAGGCCGAGTTCGCGGACCCGCCACCCGGTCGGCCGGTCGAGCGCGGCGCCCGGCACGCACACCATCGGCGTCCCCGACCGCAGCGCCTCCATCACGGTGCCCATGCCCGCGTGGGTGACGCACAGGGCGGCGTGGTCCAGCACGGTCACGTGCGGCACGAAGTCGTGCACCTCGACGTTGGGCGGCAGGTCGCCGAGGGCGGCCCGGTCGACGCCGCCGCCGGTGGTCATCACGGCGTGCCACGGCCGGCCGCGGAACGCCTCGACGCACGTGCGGAAGAAGCCCTCGTCCTGGTTGAACACCGCGCCCAGCGACACCAGCACCACGGGCAGGCCGTCGGCGGGCGGTTCCCACGACCCGAGGAAGCCCCGGTCGCCCACGCACGGCCCGACGAACGCGAACCGCTCGTCGAAGGTGTCGCCCGCGTACTGGAACTCGCGCGGCACGGTGACCAGGCTCAGCGGCGGCACCTCGAACCACACCTCGTGGGGCGCGGCGTCCACCCCGTAGCGGGCGCACAGCGCGCCGATGCGCGCCATCGTGGCGCCCACCCACCCGGGCATCTCGCCGGGCCGCTGCGGCGCGGGCCGCCCGGCCGAGGACTCGGGGTTGTACATGGCGTTGAGGAACGAGAAGTGCTCGTTGGAGGCGAACACCGGGATCACCTGCACGGCCGGGACGTCCCAGTGCCGGGCCAGCACGCGACCCGCGTAGAGCACCGAGGTGTCGTAGACGACGCAGTCCGGCCGGTCGTCGCCCAGCTCGGCGGTCGCGGTGGCGAGCATGGCCTCGCTCTCGTCGAGCAGCACGCCCATCAGGTAGCCGGGGTCGTTCGCCACGAGGGCGAAGTCGGCGTCGCGGTAGCGGGACGGGTAGGTCACGGCGGTGGCGCCGGCGTCCGTGACGACCTCCGCCATGCTCGGCGCGGTCAGGTAGGTGACCCGGTGCCCGCGCTCGGCCAGTTCGGTGACCACCGCGAGGTTCGGGATGACGTGCCCGTGGTCCGGGTGGCACAGGAAAAGAAAATGCCGCGACATTTGTCGTCCTCGTCCCGATGGATGTGCGGAAAATCCGGCGATCGTGCCGGGAGCGCCGTCACCGTAATTCCCCCGGAAGCGAGCCGGCCACCCCTATGACCCCTACTTCGCCGGCCACCCGGCGCTGAACCGGACGGACCAGCGAACGTTCGGCCAAGAAGACCAAAGCAACCGCCCTGACCTGGATAGTTAGGGGTTACCCCCTAACCAGGGGCCCGACCTAGGCTGACCGGGAAGCCGACCTGTGGAAAGGGTTGCCGATGGCCACGCTCGTCTGGGACTACTCGCGCGAATACGAATCGGAGCGCGAGGACATACTCGACGCGGTCGAGACCGTGTTCTCCTCCGGCCGGCTCGTCCTCGGGCCGAGCGTGTCGTCGTTCGAGGCGGAGTTCGCCGCGTACCACGGCGTCGCCCACTGCGTCGGCGTGGACAACGGCACGAACGCGCTGCGCCTGGCGCTCCAGGCGCTCGGCGTGGGCCGCGGCGACGAGGTGGTCACGGTGTCCAACACCGCCGCGCCGACCGTGCTGGCCATCGACGCCGTGGGCGCGACGCCGGTGTTCGTCGACGTGGACCCGGACACCTACCTGATGGACGTCGAGCAGGTGGCCTCGGTGATCACGCCCCGGACCAAGGTCCTGCTGCCGGTGCACCTGTACGGCCAGTGCGTCGCCATGGACCCGCTGGCGGAGCTGGCGCGGCGGCACGGCCTGCTGGTGCTGGAGGACTGCGCCCAGGCGCACGGCGCGCGCCACGGCGGCCGGGTCGCCGGGTCGATGGGCGACGCCGCCGCGTTCTCCTTCTACCCCACCAAGGTGCTCGGCGCCTACGGCGACGGCGGCGCGACGATCACCAACGACCCGGTGGTGGACGCGAACCTGCGCCGCCACCGCTATTACGGCATGGAGAAGACGTACTACGTCGTGGAGACCCCCGGGCACAACTGCCGGTTGGACGAGGTGCAGGCGGAGATCCTGCGCCGCAAGCTCACCCGGCTGGACGACTACGTCGCGGCCCGGCAGGCGGTGGCCGCGCGGTACGCGGCGGCGTTGGCCGACACCGACCTGGTGCTGCCCGCGACCGCGCCCGGCAACACGCACGTGTACTACGTCCACGTGGTGCGCCACCCGCGGCGCGACGACATCCTGGAACGCCTGAAGGCCCACGACATCCACCTGAACATCAGCTACCCGTGGCCGGTGCACACGATGACCGGCTTCGCGCACCTGGGTTACGCCCGGGGGAGCCTGCCGGTGACCGAACGGGTGGCCGACGAGATCTTCTCGCTGCCGATGTACCCGTCCCTGCCCCAGGACACGCAGGAGCGCGTGGTCGACGCCCTCAAGCAGGTGCTGGCCACCCTGTGACCGCGACCGGGGCGGGCGACGGCGCCCGCCCCACCCGGACCCGTCGTGCGCCCGCCCTCACCGGCGCGGGATCAGGCTGCGCAGGCAGAGCAGCAGGCTGCGGGCCTGGATGTTGACGTAGAAGCTGTGCCGCAGCAGCTCCTCGTACTGGTGCAGGGTCAGCCACCGGTACTCGGGGTCGTCCGGTGCGACCTCGGCGTCCGTCTCCACGACCACGTACCGGTTGCGGGCGCCCAGGAACCGGCCGCCCTCCTCGGACAGCACGGCGTCGAAGCGGACCTTCGACGAGGTGAGCACCTCGTCGAGGAACCGGGGCCGCACCGGCAGGTGCTCGTAGGTCTCGGGCACGCACTGCACGGTGGGCGCCAGCTCGGTCACGTCGGCGTAGCCCGCCTCGGTGCGGGCGTGGGTGAGCACGTGCAGCACCCCGCCGATCTCCTTGACCAGGAACGCGATCACGCCCGTGCCGACCGGTTCGACCATGGGCTGGGACCAGGCGGCCACCTCCCGCCCGCCGGCCCGCACGTCCACGCCGACGACGGTGAAGAACCGGCCGCCGCGGTGGGCGATGACGCCGTCCTCCCGGGTCCAGTCCGGCAGCCCGGCCAGCGGTCCCAGGGCGACCCGGAGGTCGGTGCGCGTGCGGACCTCGGTGATCCAGCTCAGCACGTCGCCGATGGTGTGCACGCCGGGCGCGGCCGGGTCGGCGGACCGGACCAGGGCTTCGGTGAAGGGGTCGACCGCCGCGCCGGCCAGGGCCGCGCCGCCGCCGGGCAGGCAGGCGAGCACCGTGCGGGTGTCCATGTTCACCAGGTCCGGCACGGCCATCAGCCCCGCGACCTCGCCGAGGGTGAACCAGCGGAACCCCTCCTGCGCCTCCACCTCGCCGTCGACCTCGACGACCATGTTGCGGTTGCGCTTGCGGTAGAACCACGCGCCCTGCTCGGACTGCCGGATGTCCACCAGGACCCGGTGGGCGGAGGTGTCGCGGAAGTGCTCCAGGTACGGGATGGGCTTGCCGCCGTGCACGCGGGTGTAGTTGCTGCGGGTGGCCTGCACGGTCGGCGAGAGCTGGAGGCCGTTGGGGTTGCCCGGTTCCTGCTTGGCCTGCATCAGGCAGTGCAGCACGCCGTCGACCTCGCGCACCAGGATGCCGAGGATGCCGATCTCCGGCTGGTTGATGATCGGCTGCGACCAGTGCGGCACGGGCGCGCCGGGCAGGTCGACGGCCAGCGACTCGATGCTGAAGAACCGCCCGGTGCGGTGCCGCAGGTTGCCGGTGCCGGGTTCGGTGACCCAGCCGTCGAGGTCGTCCAGCGGCACGCGCTCGACGCGCATCCAGGTGCGCTCGGCGATGTGGGCGAACCAGGCGTGCGCGGCGTCGGCGTCGCGGGCGGCGAGCATCGACTCGGCCAGGCGCGTCTGGGTGGGACGGCGGGTGGGCGCGGTCACCTGGTGGCTCTCCTCGGCTCAGGCGGCGTGGACCGGCAGCAGCCCGGCGTCCCGCGCGGCGGACAGGCCCGGTGCGACGCGGTCGCGTTCGGACAGCACCGCGTCCGCCGGGATCGGCAGCGCCAGGTCCGGGTCCAGGATGGACACCGCCAGCTCGTCGGTGGGGTCGTAGGCGCGGGACAGCAGGTAGTGGACGGTGGAGTGGTCCTCCAGGGCGAGGAACGCGTGGCCGAGGCCCGGCGGGAGGTAGACGGCGCGGAAGCCGTCCCCGGCCAGCTCGACCGAGTCCCACGCGCCGAAGGTCGGCGAGCCGACCCGCAGGTCCACCACGAGGTCCAGCACCCGGCCGCGCGAGCACGTCACGTACTTCGCGCAGCCCGGCGCCCTGCGGGCGTAGTGGACGCCGCGGGCCACGCCGCGCCGGGAGACGCTGGCGCTCGCCTGGGCGACGGCGAACAGCGGCGCGCCGACGGCCTCGGTGAACACCTCCTGCTGGAACGGGGAGACGAACAGACCGCGGTCGTCCGGGAACACGTCGGGCTCGAACTCCCAGGCTCCGCCGACGGCGAGTTCACGGGCTTTCATCGGCAACCTTCCGTCCGCCGGGACGGAGATCAGCGTGCAGCGGCCCGAACCGCCTGGTCAACAAAGGTAGGGGGTACCCCTATGGGGCACTTAGGGGTGGTCTGCTCACACCCTCCACTCCGGACTGTACCAGCGCGGTGACGGTCCGCGACACCCCTTCCGCCAGCGGGACGCGGGCGCGCCAGCCGATGGCGCGGGTGAGGGCCGCCGGGTCGGCGACGAGGCTGCGGAAGTCCAGCGGGGTGGCGTGCGCGGGCGGCGGCACCGACCGCACCGGCACGGCCGGGCGGCCGGTGTTCCGGGCGACGGTCGCGGCGACGAGTTCGAACAGCGCGCGAACCGATACCCCGGCGCCGGAGCCGACGAGCCACGCCCGCCCCGCCAGCCGGTCGGCGTGCGCCACGGCCGCCGCGAACGCCTCGGCGACGTCCTCGACGAACACCAGGTCGCGCTCCATGTCCCCGGCGCCCCACACGGTCAGGGGCTCGCCGGCCAGGGCGCGTCGCGCCATCGCGGTCACCACGCCCCGGTCCGGCGAGACCGTGCCGGGGCCGAACACGGTGGGCAGCCGCAGGGAGCAGCCGCCCGCGTCGAGCACGACCCGCTCGGCGGCGCACTTCTGCCGGTCGTACTCCGACTCGGGGTGGTCGGGCTCGGTGCCGTCGACGCGCTCCGGCGCGCCGGGGCCCACCTGCGAGGTGGAGCCGGCGAACACGACGGCCGCGCCGGCCGCCGCCACCGCCTCGGCGACGACGCCGACGTTGACCCGGGCGGCGTCGGCCGCGTCGCCCTCGGCGACCCGCCACGTGCCGCCGCCGGTGAACAGCACCAGCGGCAGCACCACGTCCGCTCCGGCGACGGCGGCGGCCACCGCGCCGGGCCGGGTGAGGTCGGCGGCGACGACCTCGGCCGGGAACGGCGGCGCGCCGGGGGCGCGGGCCACCACCCGCACCCGCGCGCCCGCCGCCGCCAGCCGGGCGGCCACCGCGGACCCGACGAAGCCGGAGCCGCCGAGCACCGCGACGCGCGTGCCGGCCAGGTGCCGGGCCACGCTCACACCACGTGCACGTGGGGCACGTACAGGATCCACTTGCCGCCCGACTCCCGGAACGCCGTCTCCTTGGCCATGATCTCCTCGGCGTGGTTCCAGGCGAACAGCAGCGCGTAGCCGGGGTAGGGGTCGGCGAAGGCGGCGGGCGGGCGCACCGGGATGCGCGAGCCGGGCGCCAGCCGGTGCTGCTTGGCGGGCGTGGTGTCGCTGATGAACTCGACCAGGTCCGGTCCGATGCCGCACAGGTTGGTGACGGTGGCGCTCTTGGCGGTCGCGCCGTAGCCGACCACCCGCTCCCCCTTGGCCTTCAGCTCCTCCAGCAGCGCCAGGAGGTCGGCGCGGATGGTGCGGATGCGGTCGCCGAACGCGTCGAGGGTGGCGCGGTCGTGCAGGCCGCGCTCGCCCTCCTCGGCGAGCAGGGCGGTGACGGCGGCGGAGCGGGCGCGGGCGCCGGGCAGCGCCAGGGTGTAGCGGACCTCGCCGCCGTGCACGGGCAGGCGTTCGACGTCGACCAGCTCCAGGCCGTGCCGGCGGGCCATGGCGTCCACGGAGGTGGCGCTGAACAGGAAGAAGTGCTCGTCGTAGATCTGGTCGAACGAGGTCTGCCCGACGATGTCGCCGAGGTAGGGGTCCTCGAACACGAACGCGCCGCCGGGCTTGAGCAGCGCCACGACGCCGCGCAGGATCGAGTCCACATAAGGGATGTGGCAGAACGTGTTGGCGGCGTAGACGAGGTCGGCCGGCCCGTCCTGGTCGCGGATGGACAGCGCGGTGGACTCCTCGAAGAAGTCCTTGCGGACCCGCACGCCCGCCTCGGCGGCCAGGTCGGCGACCGCGCCGGACGGTTCCACGCCCAGGTGCCGCACGCCCGCCCGCGCCACGGTGCCCAGCATGGTGCCGTCGTTGCAGCCCAGCTCGACCACGAACGGGTCCTCGCCCGCGAGCTCGGTGCGGAGGAACCGCTCGGCCAGGGCGCGGAAGTGCTCGCGCATCACCGCGGACCCCTGCGACAGGTAGGGGTAGTCCTGGTGGAACATCCGCTCCCTCGGGACCTCCTCCATCAGCTGCACCATCGAGCAGTCCGCGCACGCGCCCACGGCGAGGCGGTAGGTGAACTCCTCGGTGGTGTCCTCGGGCAGCCGGAACGCGTCCGACAGCGGCTGGGTGCCGAGGTCGACGAACTCGGTGACCGTCCCCGCGCAGACGCGGCAGGTCGACTGGTTGGGCATGGGTGGCTCTTTCTGCTCGACGGTGGTGCGCGGGTCACCCGCGGGCTTGGAACGCCCGCGAGCCGGTGCCCGCCCGCGGGGACAGGTGGGGTGGCAGGTCCGCCCGGCTGCGCACGCCCAGCTTGCGGTAGACCCGGGTCAGGTGCTGCTCGACGGTGCTGACGGTGATGTAGAGGATCCCGCTGATCTCGCGGTTGGTGTGGCCCTTGGCGGCGAGTTCGGCCACGCGCAGCTCCGACTCGCTCAGGGCGGACCGCCCGTCGCCGCCGCCCCCGTCGCCCCAGTCGACGGGTATGGGCACGGCGCCGGAGTAGGACGCCTTGGTCTCGGCCGCCGCGACCTTGGCCAGCCCGCGCGCCTCGCCGTGCTCGCCCAGGGCGTCGAGCGCGTCGCTGAGGTCGGACAGGGCGCGGGCCAGCTCCACCCGGTCGCCCGCCCGCCGCAGGTGCCGCACCGCCTCGCGCAGCAGCCCCGGCCGCTCGGCGGGCTCGGCGGTCGCCGCGAGGACCCGCAGCGACGCGCCGCGGGTGCGCCGGTCGCCCGCGGGCAGCCGCATCTGCTGGTGGACCAGCTCGCGGGCCACCTCCGGGCGGCCCAGCGCCAGGTTGGCCTCGGCCAGGCCGCACCGCCACGGCGCGAGCACCGGCAGGTCGACGCCCCACTCCCGCATCCGCGTGCCGCAGTTCTGGAAGTCGCTGATCGCGGCGAGCACCCGCCCGGCGGCGAGGTTGCCGTGGCCGCGCGCGTGCAGGTAGCGCAGGCCGGCGACGGTGGCGAACATGGCGTCGGGCACGTGCAGCCGCATCACGTCGGCGACCACGCGGTGGCGGCCCAGCGCGGTGTTCGCCTCCAGCAGCACGGCCAGCGGGTAGCCGATGGACAGGCCCCAGCCCGGGTGCGGCAGCAGCCCCAGCGCCAGGTCGGCGCGCGCGGCGGCGAGCACCACCTCGCCGCGCCGCAGCGCGATGTCGGCCCGGACGACCTCCAGGATCGCCTGCCAGGTCACCGCGCCGCCGCGGTCGGCCTCGGCGGCGAGCCGGTCGCACCACCGCTCGGCCCGCTGGGCGCGCCCGCCGTGCACCAGGATCAGCAGCGAGGTGAGCACGACCTCCAGCGACATGTCGCCGAGCCGGCAGCTCCGCAGGATCTGCTCGGCGCTGGCGACGGCGTCGGGGTGGAACTCCGTGGTCCAGAACGTGCCGACGGCCTGTGCCGCGGCCACCCACGGGTCCGCGTCGGCCACCACGTCGGAGGCCACGGCGGTCGCCGGGCCCAGGCCGTGGAACCACTGGCAGATGATCCGCAGCTCGGCCGCGCTCTGCGCGTCCAGCATGCCGGGGTCGTCGTTCAGCACGGCGAGCGCGCGCACCGCCGTGGCCTCGTCGCCGATCCACAGGGCGTGCTGCACGACGGTCATGGCGTCCCGGCCGCGCAGCCGGCCCGCCCACATCGCCTCGTGCATGGGTTCCATGTGCACGACGGCGGCGGCCGGGTTGACCCGCCACAGCGCCCGGACCAGGACGCTGACGATGCCCAACCGCTCGTCCCGCTCGACCACCGGCAGCGCGGGTTCGAGGTAGCGCACGGCGGCGGCCACGTCGTCGCCCACGAGCGCCTGCTCGGCGGCGGTGCGCAGCACGGCCACCGGCCAGCCCGGCGCCACCCGGTCCGCGGCCACGAGGTGGTCGGCGACCACGTCCGCCGCCGCGCCGCGCTGGTAGAGCAGTTCGGCGGCGCGGGCGTGCAACCGCGACCGCTCGGCGCCCGGCGTGCTGTCGAGGACCACCGACGCCGCGCCGGGGTGGCGGAAGCCGCCGTCGAGCAGCAGGCCGGCGGCGGTGAGCACCTCGACCGCCTGCTCGACGGCCTCGGGCGTGGTGCCGGCCAGCCTGCCCAGCAGGACCGGGGTCCGCTCCTCGCCCAGCACGGCGATGGCGCGGGCGACCTCGGGCAACCCGGCCTCCCAGCGGTGCAGGCACTCCAGCACCGCCCGCCCGAACGCGGGGCCGACCCGGTCGGGTCCGGTCTCGTGCCCGGCCTCCAGGTCCTCGACCATGGCGCGGACCAGCATCGGGTTGCCGCCGGTGAGGGCGTGCCAGGCGGTCGCCATCGCGGCGGGGTCGGGCACCCGGTCGCCCAGCAGGTCGGCCACCCCCTCCGGCCCCAGCGGGGCGAGCCGGACGCGGTGGTGCGGCCGGCGGGTCAGCTCGGCGTGGAACAGCGGCAGCGTCGGCTGCGGCTGCTCCCACTCGGCGAGCACGACGAGCACCCGCGCGGACCTCATCCGCCGCCGCAGGTAGAGGACGAACTGCAGCGAGGAGCTGTCGGCGAACTGCACGTCGTCCACGCACAGCACGACCGGGCGTTCCCGCGACAATTCGAGCAGAATTCCGCACAATTCATGAACGGGCCGGACGTGGGAATGGTGGATGGTCCGCACGTCCGAGCCGGGTTCGTCCACGTTCACCGCTATCGGCGTGATGAGGTGGGAAACGCGGTCCGCTATTTCCGGCGGCAACCCGGCGCCGTGGAACAACTGGTCGATGACCCCGGCCTGCAGCGAGCGCTCGGCGGGCGCGCCGGTCGCGGTGAGCAGCATCGCGCCCGTCGTGGCGGCATGCCGCTGGAACCGCTGGAGCAGTTCGGTCTTCCCGCTGGCCAGGCCACCCCTGACCAGGGCGAGCCTGCCCGCGCCCGCCGAGCACTCGGCGAGCAGGCCGGCCAGCACCGTGAAGGCGTCACCGTGGTCCATCGGCACCAACTGTCCTGTTCCCTCCAGCGCAACGACCGGTGGTCTTTTTGCGACAGCACCTCCCCGAGAGACGCTTTATAGCACGGTTTGCGGCCTTGTCCACCAGCGCGAACCCCGTTTCCGGTAACGACAGCTGAACAAGTTCGACGACGCAGCGCGCGCTTCGGATCCACGTAACCCGAAATACCTCAACGGAGGTCTTGACAGGGACGAACGGCCCAACGGGGCACGGCCGAACAGCCGATCGGGCGCGGACGAGGGGCGCGCCCGCCGCGGGCCGGCGCAGGCGACGGGCGCGCCCGCCGCGGCGTCCACACCGGACCCGCTCCCGATCCACACCGGACCGCTCTCCGGTCCACTCCGGACCGGCCGGCGACCTGCCGGGAATCCGCTCGACCGACGAATCGCCGACGCGAATCGGACATATCCACCCGGTGCCCACCGGGTGGTCCTCGCCAATCCCGGCACCGGCACGACCGACCGCCGCGACTCCCCGGCGAAGTGCTCCTCCGACAACGGCGATACAGGCATTCTTCCTCTGGCGGCTTCGAGTGGCGCGGACTGCCCTCGACGGCGACGCACGCCGGCGAACCGGGACCCCGGCGCGCTCCCCGTGGCGCCCCGCGAACCCCTGCGCCGCATGCTATGGAGGAACACCGGCCGGCGATGTGGTGCGAACGGACCACAACCACGACGGCCGGCGAGCCGGTCGCCCCCTCCCGGCCCGCCGCCGCCCCTTGCCAGCCCGCTGCCGCCCCCTGCCGGCCCCCTGCCGGCTCGCTGCCGGGGTCGCCCCGTCCCGGCCCGCCGTCGCCCCCCTGCCGCCCCCCTGCCGCCCCTCTGCCGCCCCTCTGCCGGGGTCGCCCCGGCTCAGCCGAGCTGCGTGGGCACGACGGTCAGCTCGGCGATGTTGACCCGGGCCGGCACCGCCACCGAGAACGTGATGGCCTCGGCCACGTCCTCCGCGGTGATGGTCGTGATGGCCGACCGCATCCCCTCCAGCCCGGCCCGGGTGGCCTCGTGCGCCATGTCGGCGCCGAGTTCCGTGACCGCGAACGCCGGGTCGACGGACCGCACCCGCACGCCGCGGGGTCCGAGCGAGGCGCGCAGGTTGCGGGTCAGCTGGGTGACCGCCGCCTTGGTCGCGCCGTAGACCGGGTAGTCGGCGAAGACGACCTCCGCCGCGATCGAGCCGAGGTGCACCAGGTCCGCGGGCCGGCCGTCCCCGGCCGCGTCGAGCAGGTCCGCGACGAACGCCCGGCCGGTCGCCAGCAGGCCCCGCACGTTCACGTCGATCATCCGGTCCCACTCGGCCGGGTCCGCCGCGTCGAAGGGCGCCCCGAGCATGATCCCCGCGTTGGCGACGACCAGGTCCGGCCGGCCCAGGTCGCCGCGGATCGCCTCGGCGGCGGCGGCCAGCGCGGCCGGGTCCGTCACGTCGACCGCGACCGGCAGGACGTCCACCGCGCCCTCCTCCCGCAGGGTCCGGGCGAGGTCGTCCAGCAGCCGGGCCCGCCGGCCGAGCAGGGCCACCGCCGCGCCGGCGGCGGCGAAGCGGCGCGCGGTCGCGGCGCCGATCCCGGCGCTCGCCCCGGTGACCACCGCGACCCGGCCGGCGAGCAGTCCGACGGGGTTGTGCGCGAAGTTGTCGTTCATGGGACCGATCGTGTCCGGTCCGCCGGCGTCCATCCAGGACGGACTTATCCTGGGTGTGGCACTACCAGGAAACCGCCCGCGCGCGCGGTTACCGTCGTGGTGTGGACAACAGCAACCCCCTGGGCGAGTTCCTCCGCGCCCGGCGGGAGATGACGGACCCGGCCACGGCCGGGCTGCCCCGGTCGGGCCGACGCCGGACACCGGGCCTGCGGCGCGAGGAGGTCGCCCACCTGTCCGGCGTCAGCGCGGACTACTACGCCCGGCTGGAACAGGGGCGGGAGCAGCACCCCTCCGCGCAGGTGGTGCGCGCCCTGGCCCGCGCCCTCGGCCTGGGCCCCGAGGCGTCGGCGCACCTGCACCAGTTGGCGCGGACGGCCCACGTCCCCGCGCGGCGGGGCGGCGGCACGCGGGTCGCCCCGGGCCTGCTGCGCCTGGTGGACGGCTGGCTGCGCACGCCCGCGCTCGTGCTCGACCGCCGGCTGGACGTGCTGGCCGGCAACCGCCTCGGGCGCGCGCTGTTCGCCGCGATGCTGGAACCGGGTGAGACCAACCTGGTCCGGTTCACCTTCCTCGACCCGGCCGCCCGGCGCTTCTACCCCGACTGGGAGCGGGTCGCCCGGTCCGGGCTCGCGGCCCTGCGCGCGAACAGCGGCGACCTGGTGGACGACCCCCGGCTCACGGAACTGATCGGCGAGCTGTCCCTCAAGAGCCCGGAGTTCCGCGAGCTGTGGGCGCGGCACGACGTGCGGGGCAAGGCCCGCGAGGCCAAGTCCTTCGACCACCACCAGGTCGGCGGGCTGACCCTGACCTACGACTCGTTCACCGTCGACGACGCGCCGGACCAGCAGCTCGTCGTGTACCAGGCGGAGCCGGGCAGCGCGTCGGAGCAGGCCCTCGCCCTGCTCGGCACGGTGGCCGCCGACCTGCCCGCCTCACCGGTCGTGCCGGCAGGCAGGGTGTGACGCACCCTCCCTGCGCCCGGCCCACGCCCTTAGCGTCGAAGTCGTGAACGACGAACAACTGATCGCGGACCTGCACACCCGGTGGGTGTTCGGCTGGGAGCGCCACGAGGGCGACGCGCCGTTCGACTTCCGGCGCGCCTTCGGCGGGTTCTACGACTTCGACTCCCCGGACGTCCGCCTCTACGACGACTTCGACCCCGAGCAGCGCGTGGCGACGACCGCCGCCGGCTACGGTTCCATCTGGGAACCCCACTTCCACGGGATGACCTCGGCGCGCCACGCCGTGGACGACGGCCCCCACGTCGTCGCCGGCCAGGACCTGGCCGCGTCCACCCTCACGTTCGTGGCGCGCATCACCACGCCCGACGCCGTCACGGACATCCGCACCACGACGTCACTGGTGTGGCGCCGCACCCCGGACGGCTGGCGGATCGTGCGGGAGCACAACTCGACCAAGCTCCTGCCCGCAGGTGTCCTGGACGATGTGCTGCCAGCCCGGCACAAGCCTCTTCGGGCGGCATACGAATAATGCGGTTGCCCAACGGTCGGTGCGATCTAGCATTGGCCGCTCCGGCGGCCGAGGTGCCGTCAGCTTCCTCACCGCCCCGGAGAGCGAATGACGCACACGCGCAACTCGACCGGCCAAGTTCACGGCAACGCCGTGCAGATAGGCGCTGCCACCGGTGGCGTGCACGTGTACCAAGGCCCGGTCGATCCACCTCCGCGCCACCCGAGCACTTCGGGAACGGTCCCCGCCCACGGCCCCTGGTACTTCGTCATGGGGTGGAGCCTGGGTGATCGGTTGTCGCTGATGCCCGGACACGGCTCGCAAAGTGTCACGTGGCGTGAGCTCGTTGAGGCCATGTCGGCCGTCGGCTTCACCGAAGCCGACTTCGCGGCGGCGTCCGCCGCCACGCGGCAGTTGGCCGAACAGCTGTCACCGGACCGCGACCGGCCACTGAGCCAGGCCGACCGGGACGCGGTGGTGACGACCCACATCAACGCCTTCCACGACTTGCAACGGCGCATCGAACGGCGGGCGGACCACCACGAGCACATGTGGTTCACGATCGGGCACCTCACCACGGACATCCGCAAGTCCCGCACCTTGCACGACAAGGGCTACACCGAGCCGACCGGACGCTTCTCCGGCCCGGTCCTCCAGTCGCACAACACCCTCACCCGCCTCGCTGCGGCGGCGGACCTACCACCCACCGTCCAGGTGATGATCGAGTTGTTCCTCGCCGCAGTGGCGGAGGAAGCCGAACTGGAAGAGATCTACGACCGCGCGGACGCGGTGCACCGCGCCTGCACGGCCGGGCTGCGGTGAGCCCGCCGCAGGCGGTGTCGCGCAGACCACCCCCGCTAGTCAAGACCCGGACCGCGCTGTCCGAGCAGGACGCCGCCCACCCGGGACCGCCGGCCGAGGACCGCGCCCCGGTGAACGCCGGGAACGACGAGGTGGCGCCTCAGCGCGCGATCACGCCGACGGGTCGGCGGCGCGCGGGAAGGCGTGCTCGGTGAACCGCCCGCGGGCGGTGAAGCCGAGGCGGCGGTAGACCGGTTCGCCGTCGGCCGACGCCTGGAGGACGGCGGTGGTGGCGCCGGTGGCGCGGGCGGCGCGCAGGGCGGCCAGGGTGATCGCGCCGCCGTAGCCCCGGCGGCGGTCGGTGGCCAGGGTGGCGATGTTGTAGATGCCCGCGACGCCCGCGTGGGGGAACGCCTCGGCCGTGCACACCGGGCGCCCGTCCACGCGGCCGACCAGGTAGCGCGCGGGGGAGGACAGGGCGCGCGGGGCCGCGGCGGCGTAGAAGCGGCGCACGGTGGCGGCGGGCGGGTCCCAGTTGGCGGCGAGCACGGCGGCGAAGTCGTCCAGGTCCTCCGGGGTGGTCACCGGGCGGACCTCGAAGCCGTCCAGGGCTGGGACCGCGGGCAGGTCGGCCAGGTCGCGCCACATGCCGGTCTCGGAGTCCGACGCGGGCAGGCCGGCCGCCGCGAGGAGGTCGCCGAGGTCGCCGGGCGTGGAGGCGGGGCCGACCCACCAGGAGAACGGGCGACCGGTGGCCCGCACGGCGCGGATCGTCCGCTCGATGCGCCCGGCCGCGTCCTCCGGGCCGAAGCGGGCCGCCGCGACGAGGTTGAACGTGTCGTCGTCCAGCCCGCTGTCGGCGACGAGCAGGTCACCGGTGTCGGTGACGGTGGCGACCGGTGAACCCCGGTGCAGGTGGGCGGCGTGCTCGGCGAGGTTCCGGTCCATCGCCTCCTCGATCATCACGGGTGATCAGGTTACTGGAGGTGGGCGCGACCGACCCCGACGCGGACCTCGACGACGTCGGGGATCAGCGGCAGCGCGGCCAGCACCGCCTGCCGGACGCGGGGCAGCGCTTCGTCGTGGTCGCCCGGGTCGAGGTGCTCCTCCACCCGCGCGAGCAGGGCGCGGACGGCGCGCCCCAGGTCGTCGTGGGCGCTCGCCACGACCAGTGGCCGCACCTCCCGCAGTTCGCCGAGGGCCTGGGACAGCAACCGCGCCCGGGGCGGCTGCTCCAGCACCAGTGCGGCCAACCGCAGGATCCCGCGGCAGACCCGCAGTGCCGTCGCCGGCTCCAGCGGGCCCGGCGGGGCGCCGCGCCGGCCGCGCAGGCCGTCGATCCACGGCTCGATCGTCTCGCCCCGCCAGATCGGGCCGGAGGACAGCTCGGCGTCCGGTTCGGGCAACCCGTGGCTGCGCCTCTTGCGCCACACGGTGACGAGTTGGCGGTTCAACCCGAGCGCGTCGGCGATCTCCGTGATGCCGTAGAAGGCACGCCTGGGCCGCGCCTGCACCTGCCCGGTCCGCCCACTCACCCACCGAATCGTATCCCGAAGCGCCCCTTGCCCCCTGTGATGACGCCCATTACGTTGACCGCCGTTTGAGGTGACAGAGATGGAGAGATGAGATGACAGATTCGCGCGCAACCCGGACGTGCCGCGTCGTCAGCGGCTTCATCGCCTCCGCGGCGGCGGTCCTGACGACCGCGCTGCTCCCGGCCGGGACCGCGGCCGCCCAACCGCTCGACGCCGCGGCCGCGCCCGTGACGGCCCTGGCCTCCTGCTACGTCGGCCAGGTGCCCATCGTGCTCGACAACACCTGGGTCAGGCAGGGTCCCGGCCTCGGCTCCCCCGCCCTCTACACGCTGTACGTGGGCGCCGGCTTCCGCATCACCGCCGGCCCCATCGACAACGACGGGATCCGCTGGTGGAAGGGCCACGGCAACGGCCTGTCCGACGGCTGGACCCCGGAGTACAACCTCAGCTGCCGGTGACGCGCCCCGTCGCGCGGGGGTGACCACGGGAGCCGGGACCCCGCCAGGGGCCCCGGCTCCCGCCGCGAGCACACCGGAACACCGGAACGCCGGAACCCCGCCCGGCGCCGGCGCCCGCGACCGGCGGATGACGCGCCGAGCGCTGCCGTGCCGACCGGGAGCTGCTGCAATCAACACCGTGGACCACGACCGGAACGACCCCGCCGGACCTCAGCCCCCGTCCGGCCTCGTCACCTTCGGCCACGGCACCGCGGACCGGGGCGCGCTGGTGGAACTCCTCCGGGGCGCCGGGGTCACCGCCGTCGTGGACGTCAGGACCGCTCCGGGCAGCCGCCGCGACCCGGACCTGGCGCGGCAGCGGTTGGCCGAGTGGCTGCCCGAAGGGGGCATCGCCTACCGGTGGGAGCAGCGCCTGGGCGGCTTCCGCAAACCACCGCCGGACTCACCCGACGTGGTGTGGCGCAACACCTCGTTCCGCGGCTACGCCGCCCACACCCGCAGCGCGGAGTTCGTCGACGCGATGGACGTCCTCCTGCGCCAGGTGGGCGAGGAGCGCGCCGCGGTGATGTGCAGCGAGTCGGTGTGGTGGCGGTGCCACCGACGCCTGATCGCCGACTTCGCCGTCCTGGCGCGAGGCGTGCCCGCCCACCACCTGATGCACGACGGGCGCCTCACCGCGCACAGCCCGACGCCGGGCGCACGCCTGCGCGACGACGGCCTGCTCGTGTACGACGCGCCGGACCACTAGACCTCCCGGAGCCGGGCCGCGCAGCCGGGCGGGGTGCGCGGTCGAGCGCATTCGCCCCAACGGTCGAGTGACACTGTTGATCTGCCCCAGGAACATCGGGGGATGGATCGGGGGGACTTCGTCCACACCGTCGCGCGCGGGGTGGTCGCTGCCGTCGCGCCGGACGAGCTGGCGCTGTTCGAGCCGGTCAGCCGCGCCTACCTGCGCGACCCGGAGCGGGTGCCGGCACGGCGCGGCCGACCGGGCGAGGTGCTCGGGTCCGGCATCGACGTCGCCGTCGAGCTGGTCTCACCCGTGGCGCTCGCCGTCGCGGACGCCACCTACGACAGGCTGGTGGGCGAGACGGGCGAGGCCGCCGTCTGCGGGAGCGGCGGGCGGCTCGACGAGCTGCACGCACTGGCCGGCGAGCGGGCGTCGGCGCTCGGGCTGCCGGGGGACCGGGCGAAGCGGGTGGCCGACGCGCTGAGGGCCCACCTCGAACGTGAGAGCTGACCCCCCGCGGGTGCCGTCCGGCACGACGCTGCGCTTCGCCACCCTGGTGGTGCTGGCCATCGCGACCACGTTGCACGTCTTCGGCCAGTACGCCGCGACGTGGCCGCCCGCCACCTCGTTGGACTCCGCGCGGTGCCAGGTGCGCTCGGACCTCTACCTCACCTCGACGTACGCGGTCGACCCGGACGAGGCCAAGTGGGCCCGCTACCGCGACTGCATGTCCGCGTTCCTCGGGCCGCGGCTGGTGTGGCTGCTCGCGGGGCTCGTGCTGCTGTCCGCCGTCGCGCTGGTGATCTACTTCGCCTGGCCGCGCCGGCGGATCAGGCGGTCCCGGCTGGTGCCGCTGGAGGGCGCGCTCGCCGACGAGCTGCGCGACACCCTCGCCGAGCTGGTGGCGAAGGCGGGACTGCGCGAGGCCCCCGAGTTCGTGCTCGACCCGACCCGGTGGCGGGCCGGCGGCGTCGCGTTCGGCCACCACCGGCGCAAGGTCGTGTGCCTGGACGTGGGGCTCGTCTCGTTGCACCGGAGGGACCCCGAGTCGTTCCGCGCGATCGTGCTGCACGAGCTGGCGCACGTGCGCGACGACGTGACGACGACGTACGCGACCCTCGCGGTCTGGCGCGCTTTCCTGGTCGTGGTGCTGGCCCCGTACCTGCTGGTGCTGATCAACCCGATGCTGCTGTCGCGCACCCCGTGGCGGCTGCCGGACCTGTCCCTGCCGGGCACGGCCACCACCTGGGGCGTCGCGTGGCGGCTGGTGCTCCTGGTGGTGCTCGTCTACCTGGCGCGCACCGCGGTGCTGCGCTCGCGCGAGAAGCACGCCGACGCGATGGTGGTGCGGTGGACCGGTGTGGACGACCCGTACCGCAACCTGAGCCCCACCAGGAGCATCCGGCGGTGGATCGCCACGCACCCGACCCGGGCGGCCCGGCTGGCGGCCATGCGGGACCCCGACTCGCTGCTCCGCCCCGGTTTCTGGGAGACCCTGGCGAGCGCGCTGGCGGTGCAGGTCGCGTGGTGGCACGCCGTCGCCGGGCTGCGCGAGCTCACCTGGTACCGCGAGGGCAACGCGTCCTTCCTCGTCATGCGGGTCGCGTGGGCGCTCGCGGCGGCGGTGCTGGTGGGCGTCATCGCGTGGCGGGGCGCCGCCTCCCTGCGCGCGAGCGGACCGCGCCGGGGCGTGTTCGCGGTGCCGGGACTGGCGCTCGGCCTGGGGTTCGCGATCGGCGACCGCCTCGACGCCCAGAACGTCACGCCGATCACGCCGCTCGGTGCCGCCGCGCTGGCGTTGCTGGTGGTCACCACGCTGCTGGTGTGCTGCTGGGCCGGCCACTGCGCGACGCTCGCCCGCACCGGCCGGCACGGGGTCCTGATCGCGGCGGCGACGGCCGCGGTCTGCTTCGGCGTGCTCGGCTGGTTCGGCGAGGCCAGGGTGGCCGACGCGACCTGGCGCGAGGACCTGCGCCCGATGCTGGACCTGCTGCACGGCTACGCCGCGTCCACCGTGGACGCGGTGGTGCTCGACGCCGTGGCGATCCCCTTCACCCTCAACTTCAACCGGGTGCCGACCGCGGTCGCGCTCGTCCTGGTGTGGCTGGTGCCCCTGGTCCTGCGCCGGGAGCTGCCCCGGGTCGCGGTGCCGGTCGGCCTGGCGGGCGGCGTGGTGGCGTCGCTGGTGATCGTCGCGCTCGGGTCCGCGGACGACCCGTCCTCGGCGCTCGTGCTGACGGCGTGGGGGCTCCTGCTCACCGCCGCGGTGCAACTGGCGGTCGCGGTGGTCGTGGCGCGGCGGGCCGGCCGCGTCGACGCGTTGCTCGCCACGTGGCTCACCGGGCTCGTCGCGACGGGCGCCACCTGGTGGGCGCACCTCGACGGCACGCACGTCGACAGCGTGCTGGCCACGCGCCCGCACCAGGTGCTGCCGTTCCTCGGCACGGTCGCCGGGCTGGTCGGTGGCCTGGTCGCCTCGCGCCGGGTCGCCTCGCGCCGGGGTGCCGCCCGACCGGCGAAGCCGCTGGCCGTGGCGCTGATCGCGGTCGTGTCGGTGGGGGTCGTCTCGTGGTGGCCCGCCTCGGCGGGTGCGGCGCCCCTGCTGCCACCGCGGGTCACGGGCGAGGTCGACCGCGACGAAGCGGTCAACACGTGGATCTACGGTGACGGCTGGGACCGGTACAGCTCGGTCGTGACGACCAACAACGAGGTGTTCGAGGCGGTGACCGCCGAGGACCCCGTCGCGATCGCCCTCGCCTGCGACGCCCTGCTGCCGGTCCTGCGGGACGCCGGCGCGTTCCCCCCGCCACCGGAGGAACGCATCCGCTCCCACTGGACCTCGGCGCTGCGCTCGTTGGAGGACGGCGCACGCGCGTGCCTGCGGGTGTTCCGCGAGGGCCGCGAGGACGACGGCGTCATGGGCGCGCGATTCGTGAGCGGCCTCGAACAACTGGAGGCCGTGCGAACCCTGCTCGTCGAGGCCCAGCGACGCGCGCTCGACTGATGCCGGCCACCCGGGTCGACAGGTGCCATCGGGATACCGCATCGAATCGGCGCGCACCCGCAGGCGAGAACGGCGCCACCCCGGCCTGAGAATAGCGACGAACGCCTCTTCGGTTGTCGCCCGGAGGACCGGTCGGAGCCGACCGGCCGACGACCCGCCGCGGCGCATCCGGCTCAGCCCCCGCACCCCGACCGGACCAGCACCCTGCTCCGGACCGACCCGAAAACGCTGCTCAAGACCCCTCCCCCGGCCTGCGCGCACGACCACCTCGACGACCGCCCGGCACGGCCCGGCCCCGCCGGCGCCGGGTCGGCGCGACACCGGCCGGCGGCCGGGGCGGCACCCGCTCGAAGTCGCGTCCCACATAGTGGCGATAGGCGGCGGCGGTGGGGCGTTGACATCGATCGCGGTTCCCGGCACTCTTTGCGAGGCCGCCGGGGGCAGGCAGCGAACCCGGTTGTTCGGAATTGTCCCGAGTAACGTCGATCAATGCCCCCATCAGCGATGACGGGGAATGTGCAGCGTTTTCCGGCATCACCTGAACGTCGCATTACCCGAACGTCGGCGGTTCCTTTTTCCCTGCCCGGGTCGGCCTGGTCGTCTTCTTTCCACGGACCGGAGGTCTGATGCGCGTCGCCCTCCTCACCACGACTCAGCACGGTCACCTGAACCCGTACGTCCCGGTGGTCAACGCGCTCCGGAGCGCCGGTGGTGAGGTCTCGCTGCTGCTGTTGTCCGCGGACGGCGGCTCGCTCGACGAGCGGCGTCGCCAGGCTCTGGGCGAGGCGCGGGTGCACATGGTCGGCCAGGTCGAGATGGCGCCGTGGAGCGGCGACCCGGCGAAGATCGGCCCGATGCTCCGGTCCTCGCCAGTGGCGGACCTGACGGCCGACGCGCTCCGCGCGACGGCGCCCGACTTCGTGCTCGTCGACTCGCTGCCGGTCACGGCGTCGGCCATGGTCGGCGCACGGGCGTCCGGCGTGCCGTACGGGATGATCTGGGCCAACCTGGGCGGGGTCTGCCCGCGCGAGCACCGACGAGGTCGCTGGCCGTACGACGAGCAGGTCGGCGACTACCTGACCGGGCACGGGGTGCCGTGGTCGACCAAGACCCACTCGGCGCGTTCGCCGATCCTCAACCTGATGCCGACCATCCCCTCCCTCGTCGGGGACGACGCGGTCACCGACGACGGCGTGCGACTGGTCGGGTTGCCGGGTGCGGCGGGGCCCCGCGGCGACGAGGTCGCCTTCTCCGGCCTGGACCGGATCGACCCCGACCGCCCGGTCGTCTACGTCTCCTTCGGCACGATCTTCTACCGGCGGCCGGACCTGCTG
>NZ_JBHWIE010000080.1:0-27602 GCF_042732085.1 Actinosynnema sp. NPDC059797 | reverse complement strand
GCGCAGCTCGTAAAGCTTAGGGGCTCGTGGTCTCCCGTATGGCCTGGGCGCAGCCCTACCGCGCTTGTCAAGGGGTGTCGCACGCCCTTCGCGACACCCCTTGACAAGGGTGGTTGCCTCAGGCAGGCCATACGGGAGACCACGAGCGGCAAGGCTTGTCCCCCGGAGGCCTGCCCAGCGGCGAGCGTCCGCTTTTGAAGCCCGTGAACACCCCAGATCAGGAAGGCCGGCTGCTGCCCGCCGCGGCCCGTCGAGCCCGTGCCGCCCTGGCCCGTCGGGTCCGCAGGTACATCCCCAGCGCCAGCAGCAACCCGAGCCCGGCCACCGCCGTGATGGGCCCGCCCACGTTCCCGAACGCCTTCTCCATGGCCGTGTTCCGCGACCCGTCAGCCGTCGTGTTCGCGACCGCGCCCACCGCGGCGGACGTGCTGGTCGGCCGGGGCTCCGTGGTCTTCTTCCTGGCCTGCGGCGCGCCCTCCACCAACCGCCCGACCGGGTCCGCCGACGCCGACGCGGGCAGCGAGAACCCGTAGTCCAGCAGCCGCGCCGCCTGGTCGGTCATCCGCACCGGCGACTGCTGCCCGCGCAGCAGCACGACCACCAGCCGCTTCCCGTTCCGCTCCGCCGCGCCCACGTACGTGTGCTGCGCGTCGTCCGTGAACCCGGACTTGCCGCCCAGCGCGCCCTGGTACGTCGTCAGCATCCGGTTGTCGTTGACGATCTGCACGGTCCCGTTGCCGTTGGCGGCCGGGAAGTTCATCCGCTGCGTCTGCACGGCCTTGACGAAGTCCGGGTACTTCATCGCCTCCCGGAAGATCAGCGCCACGTCGTACGCCGACGTCGAGGTGCCCGGCCCGTCCAACCCGGACGGGGTCACCGCCCGCGTGTCCAGCGCGCCCAGCTCGGCCGCCAGCGCGTTCATCTTCCGGATCGCCGACGGGATGCCGCCCAACCTGCGCGCCAGCGCGTGGGCCACGTCGTTCCCGGAGGCCATCACCAACGCCTGGAGCAGCTGCTCCACCGTGTACGAGGCCCCGTCGCGCAGCCCGACGCACGTGCACTCCTGCGCTACGTCCTCGGCCGTGGCGGCCACCGTCGCGTCCTGCGGCAACTCCTTCGCGACCACGGTCGCGAGCAGCACCTTGATCACCGAGGCGGGGCGCTGCCGCCCGTGGGGGTCCAGCCCGGCCAGCACGGCCCCGCTGTCGAGGTCGGCCAGCAGCCAGTTCTCGGCCGAGATGCCGTCCGGCAGCACGGGCGCGTTCGGCGGCAGCACGAGGCCGCACTCGCCGAGCCGCTCGCCACCGACCGGGTTCTCGGGCACCTCCAGCGGACGGGGCGGCTGCTCACCGGGCGGCACCTGCTCGGACGTGTCCACCGGCGGAGGCGGTGTCACCTTGTTCTCGCAAGCCGGCTGAGCCCGAGCCGCACCGGGGACCAGCCCGGCAGCCAACCCGGGAGCCAACTCAGGAGCCAACTCATCAACCAACCCGGAAACCGCCCCACCAGGCGCAACAGCCGACGCCGAGGCCGGCGCGGCAGCGAGCACCGCGGTGGCCGTCAGCGCACAGGCAGCCGTGCAGGCGGCCAGCACCGGGGCAACGGACCGTCGGAACGCGGAGGGTCGCACCTGTCCAGGCTAACGACCCCGGATGAGTGACCTGCACCCGCCACGTCGGATACTGCTCCGGTGAAGCTCTCCCGCGGCATGTCCGTCTTCCTGCTTGCCTTCGGGGTGTGGTCCTGGGTGATCTGGCCGACCTTCCTGCGCAACATCTGGAAGGACCCCCGCTCGTGGGACGACGGGCCGACCGCGTTCTTCACCGTCCACCTGCTGCTCGTCATCGCGTCGCTCGCGTTCGGCACGGTCATCGGCCTGCTCGGCGTGCGCGGCCTGCGGGCGGGCCGGCAGTAGAACCCACCACACCTGGAGGCTCCGCCGTGGAGTTCGTGCGCCTGTTGCTGGTGTTCCTGCACCTGCTCGGCATGGGCATGCTCATCGCGATGTTCTTCGTCCAGCGCCGGGCAGGCGCCGACGCCCCGCTGAACAAGGGCTGGCTGCACGGCAGCGCGCTCCAGCTGCTCACCGGCGTGGCCCTGGTCGGCCTCGCGCCGCTCACCGACCAGGAGTACAACCACATCAAGATCGGCATCAAGACGCTGGTCCTGGTGGCGATCGCGGCCCTGGTCGCGGTGAACCTGAACAAGCCGAAGCCCGCGACCTGGCTCGCCCCGGCCCTCGCCGGCCTGGTCGTCCTCAACGTCGGCATCGCGGTCTTCTGGAGCTGAGCACCCCGAGAGGGGACAGGCGGTCACCGACGGCGGAACAACGCCCCCAGCAGCACCCCCGCGCCCACCAACCCGGCCGCGGCGCGGGGGCTGGGCCCGGACCGCACCTCGACCACCGGCTTGATCACCGCCGGCGGCGGGGGCACGGGCGGGTCCTTGAGCAGGTTCTCGCGGGCCGTGGCGGTCCAGGCCGTGATGAACAGCAGGAACTGCGCCACCAGGTTGGCGAAGAACAGCACGCCGATCACCGGCCCGAACGCGGCGCCCGCCGGCGACGTGGTGACGCTGCTCAGGTACAGCGTCCCGGCCTGCTTGAGCACCTCGAACCCGACCGCGGCCGCCAACGCGCCCTTGACCGCGCTCCGCCAGCCCACCGGCTTGCGCGGCAGCTTCGCCAGCACCCACAGGAACACGAGCCAGTTCGCCGCCAGCGCCAGCACGATCGTGCCGACCTTCAGCAGGAACTGCGCCCAGCCCACGCCCTCCAGGCCGATCCAGCGCAGCACCAGCTCCGCGAACCCGCTGCCCAGCGCCGTCAACCCGAACGACACCACCAGCGCGAGGCCCAGGCTGACCAGCGACAGCAGGTCCTTCAGCGTCGTCTTCAGGAAGGGCCGGTCCTCCTTGGCGTGGCCCCACTGGGCGGTCAGCGCGTCCCGCAGGTTGCTCATCCACCCCAGGCCGGAGTAGGCCGCGGTCAGCAGGCCCAGCACGCCCACGGTGCCCTTGGAGCTGACCGCCTGCTCGACCACGTCGTTGATCGTGTCGCCGAGCGCGCCGGGCACCGCCTCCGCGATGCTCGACTTCATCTCGTCCAGCAGACCGGGCTGCGAGACGAGCACGAAACCGGCGACCGCGAACCCGATCATCAGCATCGGCACCAGCGACAGCACGCTGAAGTACGTCACGGCCGCCGCGTAGTGCGCCCCGTACTGCTCCTGGTAGCGCTGGAGGGCGCGGAACAGGTGGTCGAGCCACGGCTTCTCCCGGCGCAGCCGATCGACCTTCGACTCGCCCCCAGCGCTTTCCGCCACACGAAAAAACTAAGGCCCGACCTGATCAAGCGCCACTCGGACGGGGGAGTGGCCCGATCCCCCACAGCCCCTCACCGCAGCCTGACCACAACCCCGCGGCTCAGCTCCCGGCCAGGAACCCGATCCGCTCGTAGGTCCGGGCCAGCGTCTTGGCCGCCACCGACCGGGCCCGCTCCGCACCCCGCGCCAGGACCTTGTCCAGCTCGGCCCGGTCCGCCAGGTACTCCGAGACCCGGGCCTGCACCGGCGTCACGAACTCGACCAGCACCTCGCCGAGGTCCTTCTTGAGGTCCCCGTAGCCCTTGCCCTCGTACCTCGCCACCAGCGACTCGACCGACTCGCCGCTCAACGCCGAGTAGATCACCAGCAGGTTGCTCACCCCGGCCTTGTTCTCTGGGTCGTAGACGATCTCGCGCCCGGTGTCGGTCACCGCCGACCGGATCTTCTTGGCGGCCCGCTTCGGGTCCTCCAGCAGCTCCACCACGCCCGCCGGCACGGACTTCGACATCTTCGACGTCGGGTCCTGGAGGTCGTAGATCTTGGCGGTGTCCTTGACGATGTAGGGCTCGGGCACCCGGAACGTCTTGCCGTACCGGCCGTTGAACCGCTGCGCCAGGTCGCGGGTCAGCTCCAGGTGCTGCCGCTGGTCCTCGCCGACCGGCACGTGGTGCGCCTGGTACAGCAGGATGTCCGCGGCCTGGAGGATCGGGTAGGTGAACAGGCCGACGCCGACCCCGGCCTCCTGCCGCGCGGACTTGTCCTTGAACTGGGTCATGCGGCTGGCCTCGCCGAACCCGGTCAGGCACTGGAGGACCCAGCCCAGCTGGGCGTGCTCGGGCACGTGGGACTGCACGAACAGCGCCGAGCGCTCCGGGTCGATGCCGAGCGCGAGCAGCTGCGCGGCGGACACCAGGGTGTTCTGCCGCAGCACCTTGGGGTCCTGCTCGACGGTGATCGCGTGCAGGTCGACCACGGCGTAGAACGCCTCGTGCGTCTCCTGGAGGGCCACCCACTGCCGCAACGCGCCGAGGTAGTTGCCGAGGTGGAACGAGCCGGCGGTCGGCTGGATGCCGGACAGGACGCGGGGCCGGCTCACCGGAGCGGCGGAGCTCTCGCCGGCGTTGTCAGCGGGGGTCTCAGGGGCCACGGGGACGATTCTCCCAGGCCGACCGCCGGTCACGGGTAGCGGGTCGGCGATCCGGATGAGACCTGCCGGCGCTCGAACCCCGGCGACCGCCCGGGCGCTCAGACCCCGGTGGCGGCCCGGGGCTCGGCCTGCTCGCCGGTCGCCGCGGCCGCCGCGCGCAGCAGCGCGGCCTTGCGCCTGCGGAGCAGCCCGGCGACCAACCCGACCACGCCGAAGCCCACGGCCGCGATACCGACGGGGGCGTCCAGGGAGATCGGCTGGGCTGCGACCACGTCAGCGGCGACCACGTCAGCCGCCACCGCGCTGTCGGCGGCGACCGCGACACCTTCGACGACCAGCGAAGACGCCGCGCCCAGGACCAATCCCAAGACCGCACCGCGACCGCGCACTGCCCAGCTCCTCACCAACAACCACGCCACCCACCAAAGGGTGAACCTCTGTTGACGGACGGCCGCGAACCTACCGAAGCTGTGACACTGGCTTGTTCGGATCGGTCGACGCGACCGGAGCAGGGTATCCACAACCGATCCCCCGCAACGCCACAGGGGGTATGGGATCCGCCACGGAGCCGAACGGCACCGCCGAACGGCGGCACCGAAGACCCCTTCCGGCCCAATGGGCGGCACTCCGACCCGGCCGACCTACCGAACGTCCTCCACCCGCCCGTACGTGGTGGTCCGCTGCCGAGCCGGCCGCCCGGCCAGCGCCGCCGTGGCCTCCAGCTGCCGCACCGTCCGCGCCGACCCGTGCTCGGACCCGGCCATGCGGCTGATGGTCTCCTCCATCAGCGTCCCGCCCAGGTCGTTGGCCCCGCCGCGCAGCACCTCCGCGGTCCCCTCGTCCCCGAGCTTCACCCACGAGCACTGGACGTTGTCCACGCGCCCGTGCAGCGCGAGCCGGGCGAACGCGTGCACCGCGCGGTTGTCCCGCCGCGAGGGACCGGGCCGCGCCACGCCCGCCAGGTAGATGGGCGCGTTGCGGTGCACGAACGGCAGCCCCACGAACTCGGTCAGCCCACCGGTCCGGTCCTGCAGCGAGGCGAGCACCCGGAAGTGCCCGAGCCAGTGCCCGGGGTGGTCGACGTGCCCGTACATCATCGTGCTGGACGACCTGATGCCGACCTCGTGCGCGGTGGCGACCACGTCCACCCAGGTCGCGGCGGGCAGCTTGCCCTTGGTCAGCACCCAGCGCACGTCGTCGTCCAGGATCTCCGCGGCGGTGCCCGGGATGGTGTCCAGGCCGGCGGCGCGCAGCTCGGTCAGCCACTCCCGCACGCTCACGCCCGCCTTGGCCGCCGCGCTGACGACCTCCATCGGGCTGAACGCGTGGACGTGCATCCCCGGCAGCGCCGCCTTGATCGCCCGCACCACGTCGGCGTAGTAGGTGACGGGCAGCTTCGGGTCGATGCCGCCCTGCATGCACACCTCGGTGGCGCCGGCCTCCCACGCCTCCCGCGCCCGCTGCACTACCTCCTCCACGGACAGCCGGAACGCGTCGGCGTCCCGCTCGCGCTGCGCGAAGGCGCAGAACCGGCAGCCGACGTAGCAGACGTTCGAGAAGTTGATGTTGCGGTTGACCACGTAGGTGACGTCGTCGCCGACCACCGAGGCGCGCAGCTCGTCGGCGAGCCGGGCCATGGTCTCCAGGACCTCGCCCTCCGCGGTCAGCAGCGCCAGCGCCGCGTCGGTGTCCTCCAGCAGCCGGGCGGGGTCGTCGGCGGCGATCGACAGGGCCCGCTTGGCGTCCTCGGGCAACCGCGGCACCGCACCACCACCGGCCAGCGCACCACCGGCCACCGGCGCCGCACCACCACCATCACCGGCCACCGGCACCCGCAGCGAGTCCCAGTCGCCGTAGACGCTGTCGAAGTCGCCCCGCCGGTCCGCCGAGCGCCCCTCGGTGTCGATCGCGGTGTTCAGGTCGGCCCGCCCGTAGGTGTCGAGCCCGCCGTCCGGCTCCTGCCACTCGCGGCCGACCACCGGCGCGCCGGGGTCGGCCAACCCGTCGGGCCCGGCCAGCGCGGCGACGTGCCCGGTGAGCCGGGCGTCGATCCACTGCCCGGCGGGCGCGGTCACGTACCGGGGGTAGGCGGCCAGCCGCTCCCGCAGCTCGAACCCGGCCTCCCGGGTGTGCCCGGCCAGCGCGTCCACCTGCGGCCACGGGCGCTCCGGGTTGACGTGGTCGGGCGTCACCGGCGACACGCCGCCCCAGTCGTCGACGCCCGCGCGCAGCATCAGCCCGAACTCCCCGCCGACCAGGTTCGGCGGCGCCTGCACGCTCGTGGACGACGGCATGACCAGCCGCGCCACCGCGATCGTGGCGGCCAGCTCGTGCAGGTCGGCGTCCGGCATCCCGCGCATCGCGGTGTCCGGCTTGGCCCGGAAGTTCTGGATGATCACTTCCTGCACGTGCCCGTACTGCCGCGCCACGCCGCGCATGGCCAGCAGCGACTCGGCGCGCTCGGTGACCGTCTCGCCGATGCCGATCAGGATGCCGGTGGTGAACGGGACGTTGACCCGGCCCGCGTCGGTCAGGACACGCAGCCGCACCGCGGGCTCCTTGTCCGGGCTGCCGTAGTGGGGGCCGCCCTGGTCCCGCCACAGCCGCTCGGAGGTGGTCTCCAGCATCATGCCCATGCTCGCCGCGACCGGCCGCAGCCGCTGGAGTTCCTCCCAGCTCAGCACGCCGGGGTTGAGGTGGGGCAGCAGCCCGGTCTCCTCCAGCACCGCGATGGCGCAGGCCCGGACGTAGTCGAGCGTGGACGAGTAGCCGCGCGCCTCCAGCCACTCACGGGCCTGCGGCCAGCGGTCCTCGGGCCGGTCCCCCAGCGTGAACAGGGCTTCCTTGCACCCCTGCGCCGCGGCCCGCCGCGCGATGTCCAGCACCTCGTCGCGCTCCAGGAACGCGGCGGGCAGCCGGTGCGGGACGGTGGCGAACGTGCAGTAGTGGCAGCGGTCCCGGCACAGGCGCGTCAGCGGGATGAACGCGTTGCGGCTGTAGGTGACGACCCCGGGCCGCCCCTCGGCCAGCAGGTGGGCGTCGCGCACCCGGCCCGCGGCGTCGAGCAGCGCGTCCAGGTCCTCACCGCGGGCGTGCAGCAGCACGGCGGCCTCGGTGACGTCGAGGACCGCGCCGTCGGCGGCCCGGCGCAACGCGCGCCGCATCGCCGCCGGGCTGGGCGTCGGTTCGGGCGGGGTGATCGAGATGTCCACGGCCACGACAACGACCTTAGGTGCCGGGAATTCCCGATCGCCGCCGGAGTGACTTCCCGTACACCCCACCCGACCGCTCAGCCGCCCGCCTCACCCCACCGACCCACGCCCGCACCACCCCTCACCGGGCACCTCACCCCTCACCGCACCGCGTGCCAGACACCTCACCGCTCACCGCACCGGGCACCTCACCCTTCACCACACCGGGCGCTGGGCACCTCACCGCACCGGGCTCCGCCCGGCCACCACCAACTCGGTGTTCCGGTCCACCACCGCCCCCACCGCCGCCGGGTCGGCGTGCGGGTCGTTGAACGCGAACTCCCGGGCCAGCGAGGCCAGCCCGCGCGGCGACTGGTCGTCGTAGTCGACCTGGTAGGGCGCGTCCCCCTCGACCAGCGTGGTGAACAGCGACAGCGTGCCGTCGGCGTTGTCGACCAGCTCGACGACCCGGGCGTGCTGCGGGTGGTCGACGTGCGCGGCGGTGTTGATCTCCCAGAACGCGCGCTCCCCGCTGCCGTGCGGCACGATCCGGTTCTCGTGGGTGTGGCCGTTGACCCAGGCCACCACGTTGGGGAAGCGCTGGAGCAGGTCCACCAGCGCGTCGCCGCCCAGGCGCGGGTCGAGCGGGCGGCGGCGGTCCGGCAGGAGGTTGCCCATGGTCCAGCTGCTGTGGTGGCTGAACAGGACGAACAGCTCGTCGGTGACGTCCTGGCGGCGCTCGAACCCGAACGCGTCGTAATAGCGGGAGCTGTTGCGCTTGAGGACCCTCTCCAGCCACAGGTACTGGTGCAGGCCGATGGAGCCCTCGGAGAGCCCCGCCGTGGTCGTGGTGTCGAGGCTGATCCCGGTCACGCCGGGCGCGACGCGGAAGGTGTAGAAGACGTCCACGCCGTCCGCGTTGTCCTGGGTGAACCCGTGCCCGTGGGGTCCGGGCCCGGTGTGGCGCGGGTCGAGGTGGGCCCGGACGAACTCCGCCGTGGTGAACGGCCTGCGGCGGGCGTCCGGCGTGACGGCGCGGACCACGCCGGAGCCGCCGGAGCCGCTCGCCGCCGACACCAGCGCGGCCAGCGCGTCGGGGATCGCGGCCGGGTCGGTGAAGGCCCTCGCCACGCGGCTCGCCGTGGTCGCGTCGACGCCGACGAGCTTGCGGTCGGAGGTGTAGAGGGCGTCGATGAACGGGATGCCGTCCGGGAGGGTGCCGACCACGCTGTCGTCGTGGTTGCCGAACGTGCAGTACCAGGGGACGCGCAGCCCCGGGCTGTCGAACGGCCGGATGGCGGCGTCGAGCAGGCCGGGGACGACCGGGAAGCCCTTGGCCTTGTAGTCGTCGACGAGGGCGGAGTGCGGGTTCCAGTAGGCGGCGACGCCGGAGTCCTGCACCCCCTCGTACCGGTTCGGGTCGCCGGTGTTGGCGGTGATCCGGCCGCCGTTGAGCACGGTGAGGAACCAGTCCAGCTCGACCAGCTCGTGGTTGTCGGTGTTGTCGCCGGTGGTCACCACGAAGTCGATCGGGCGCCCGGTGAACGGCCCGGTGCGCACGTCGCCGACCTTCCGCACGAGCGAGGCGGAGGTGTGCTGGGCGAGGGTCTCGTGGGCCCGGAACGCCCCGCCGCCCAGCAGCGGGTGGGTGTACTCGAAGCGGGCGGGGCTCTGCGCGTCCACCACGTGCATGTCGGTGAACTGGACGAAGCAGGCGAGCGGCACGCGCCGGTCGGCCCGCCCCGCCCCGGGCGGCGCCAGCTCGGACCGCACCACCACGGGCCACCCCGGCCCGGCCTGCAACCGGCGGTACCCCTGGCCGCCCGAGGGCATCGCCGCCACGTCGAGGGTCGTGCCGGTGGTGGCCGCCCAAGCGGGCCCGCCCCACAGCAAGGTCGCCCCCGCCGCACCCGTCGCCTGCAAGAACCGCCGTCGGCTGATCCCCATCGACCGCTCCCCACGTCTCGGTTGTCGTGAAAACTTCTCACGATCCCGTGAGGGGGTCACGAACTCCACGTGAAGTGCGGCCGAACGAGCGAAGCCGATCGTCGGGTGGATCGTTCCCGGTCGCGTTCCGCGAAACCGGCCCTCAGTCGTGCACGCCCGGGCTTCAGCCGTACACCACGGTCACGGGCGCGTGGTCCGACCACCGCTCACCGTAGGTCGCCGCCCGCTCCACCACCGCCGACGAGGCGCGGGCCGCCAGCCCCGGGGTCGCCACCTGGTAGTCGATCCGCCAGCCGGAGTCGTTGTCGAACGCCTTGCCCCGGTACGACCACCACGTGTACGGCCCCGCCACGTCCGGGTGCAGGGACCGCACCACGTCCACGTACCGCGCCTCGCCGAACACCCGGTCCAGCCAGGCCCGCTCCTCGGGCAGGAACCCGGACGACTTCTGGTTGGTCTTCCACGCCTTCAGGTCCTCGGGCCGGTGCGCGATGTTCCAGTCCCCGCACACCAGCACCTCCCGCCCACCGGCGGCGGCCTTGTCCCGCAGCTCCACGAGGTAGGGCAGGAACGCGGCCATGAACCGGTCCTTCTCGTCCTGCCGGGGCGTGCCGACGTCACCGCTGGGCAGGTAGAGCGACGCCACCACGACGTCCGGCAGCTCGACCTCCACGTACCGCCCGGAGTGCTCGAACTCCGGCGCGCCGAAGCCGACCCGGACCGCCTCGGGCGCGACCCGCGTCAGCACCGCGACGCCGTTGCGGCCCTTCACCTCGGAGTGCGCGTGCGCCACGTGCCACCCCTCGGGCGACCGCACCTCCTCCGGCAGCTGCCCCGGCTCGGCGCGCACCTCCTGGAGGCACACCACGTCCGCCGCCGTGGCGGCGAGCCACTCGAGGTAGCCCTTCTTCGCCGCCGCGCGCAGCCCGTTGACGTTGACGGTCGAGACAGTCAGCACGCCCGCAGCCTAGCCACGGCCCGCGACCGCCCACCTGCGCGGGTGCCCGCCGGGACGCCGCCCGGACGACGCGCCGCCCGCCACGTCACGAGCAGGAGCTGTCCTCGGTCGGCACCACGAACTCGTCCTTCGCCCAGCGGCCTTCGGAGAGCAGCCGGAACCCGTTCTCCACCCGCGGCTCGGCCTCCACCACGAAGTCGCGCCGCAGGGTCGACACGATCGGCTGGGTGTCGGCGGGCCCGGACCGGACGTTGAGGATGTCCGCGACCACCGTCACCCGGCACTCCCCCGTGACCTCCTCCTCCTCCGCGCCCAGCCTCTCGCCGCCGTTGGCGACGTACATCAACCCGGCCGCGCCCAGCACGCCGAGCACGACCATGGCCCGTACCGGAACACCCAACATCACGCCTCCACACCTCTCCCGAAGTGCAGATATAGCGCCGGCGGAGGCGTGGAAACCGGCAGCGCGCCGAATCCACCCCGGAGGCAAACCGACCGGGTGACCCCACCACCCGGCGATCACGGAGGGGCAGGCCACCTCGGCCCACCCAGGACCACCCCGGACCACCTCGGCTCACCCCGGGCGACCCCAGACCACCCCGAGCGCCCCCTGGGCCGCCCGAAAAAGCCCGGGGGCCCGACCGCACGAACGCGATCGGGCCCCGGGGTGGAGCGGTCGGCGTCAGCCGGCCATCTTCTTCTGCAGGTTCTCGTCCAGGGTGCCGAGGAAGTCCTCGGTGGTCAGCCACTCCTGGTCCGGGCCCACCAGCAGCGCCAGGTCCTTGGTCATCTTGCCGCTCTCGACGGTGGAGATGATGACCTGCTCCAGGGTCTCGGCGAAGCCGGTGACCTCGGGGGTGCCGTCGAGCTTGCCGCGGTGCTTGAGGCCACCGGTCCACGCGTAGATCGACGCGATCGGGTTGGTGGAGGTCGGCTTGCCGGCCTGGTGCTGGCGGTAGTGCCGGGTCACCGTGCCGTGGGCCGCCTCGGCCTCGACGGTCTTGCCGTCCGGCGTCATCAGCACCGACGTCATCAGGCCGAGCGAGCCGAAGCCCTGCGCGACCGTGTCGGACTGCACGTCGCCGTCGTAGTTCTTGCACGCCCAGACGTAGCCGCCCTCCCACTTCAGGGCCGCGGCGACCATGTCGTCGATCAGGCGGTGCTCGTAGGTCAGGCCCCTGGCGTCGAACTCGGCCTTGAACTCCTCCTCGAACACCCGCTGGAAGATGTCCTTGAAGGCGCCGTCGTACGCCTTGAGGATGGTGTTCTTGGTGGACATGTACACCGGGTAGTTGCGCTGCAACCCGTACGAGAACGAGGCGCGCGCGAAGTCCTCGATGGACTTGTTGAAGTTGTACATGCCGAGCGCCACGCCGCCGTCGGGGCCGAAGTTGGCCACGACGTGCTTGATCGGCTCGCTGCCGTCCTCGGGCGTGAAGGTGATGGTCAGCTCACCGGCGCCGGGGACCCGGAAGTTCTGCGTCTTGTACTGGTCGCCGTGGGCGTGGCGGCCGATGATGATCGGCTTGGTCCAGCCCGGCACGAGCCGCGGGATGTTGTTGATGATGATCGGCTCGCGGAACACCACGCCGCCGAGGATGTTGCGGATCGTGCCGTTCGGCGAGACCCACATCTTCTTCAGGCCGAACTCCTCGACCCGCGCCTCGTCCGGGGTGATGGTGGCGCACTTGACGCCCACGCCGTGCTTCTTGATGGCGTGCGCGGCGTCGATCGTGACCTGGTCCTCGGTCGCGTCCCGGTGCTCGATGCCCAGGTCGTAGTACTCGAGGTTGACGTCCAGGTACGGGTGGATCAGCTTGTCCTTGATGAACTGCCAGATGATCCGGGTCATCTCGTCGCCGTCGAGTTCGACGACGGTCCCCTGAACCTTGATCTTGCCCATACTCCGGGCGCTCCTCTCGCAACAGTGCAAGCAAGACAAGCGTACTGCTATGTCGGGCTGCTTGCGTCACCTCGGGCCGAAAAGGGAACGGCGTCACACCGCCGGGCCGGGTGGTGGCTGTGTCTCCTGCGCCAATACAACCAGCCCGGCGACCGGGGCGCGCCCCGGGGCGGCACTCGAACACTCGTTCGCCGTTCGGCGGCGCTCCGGGCGTCCGGGCCGCTAACCTCGACCCCAGTCGAGTGATCAAGGGGGCAGAGTTGTCGACGGGTCCGACCCACGCCATGAGCGGTCTGCTGGCCTGGGCGGCGGTGACCGCGTTCGCCGATGAGCACCCCATCGGCCAACTCACCCCGCAGAGCTGGGCGGTCGGCGCCGTGCTGGCCACCGGCGCCGCCCTGCTGCCCGACCTCGACCACCCCTCGTCCACCATCTCGCGGACGTTCGGGCCGGTCAGCCAGGGCGCCTCGGCCCTGATCAACACCACCAGCAAGTTCGTCTACCGCACCACGCGCACCCGCAAGGACTCCAAGCGCGACGGCGGCCACCGCGGCCTCACCCACACCCTGGTGTTCGCCATGGTCGCCGCCGTGTTCACGACGGCGGTGGTGCAGCAGTCGCAGAAGTGGGCGCTGCCGGCGCTGATGTTCGTGTTCGCGGGCCTGGCCGTGCGCGGGATCATGAACGACTGGTGCCCGCAGAGGGACGCCCTGCTGATCACGGGCGTGTCGGCCGGCATCACGATCCTCTGCCTGGCGTGGACGACGCAGACGCCGGCCAGCGCGGCGGCGTGCGGGCTGGCCGTGGGGATCGGGTGCGTGGCGCACTTCCTGGGCGACGCGATCACCGAGCAGGGCTGCCCGATCCTGTGGCCGATCCCGCTCGGGGGCAAGACGTGGTTCCCGGTCGCGCCGCCGAAGGTCATGCGGATGCAGACCGGCGGCAAGGTCGAGATGGCCGTGGTCGGGCCGCTGATCACCATCCTGAGCGTCTGGCTGTCCGCCGCGGCGCTCCAGCGGGCGGGCGCGCTGCCGTTCCTGGACTCCTTCGACCTGCTACCGATCTGACCCGACCCCGACCGACCCGACCCCGACCGACCCGGCCTCGATCGGCCCGGCCCCGATCGCGAGGGTGATTCAGACAACGGCCATTCGGCGGCTACCAGGACATCACCCGATCGGAGTAGCCTCCTCGCACCCCCGTCCCGCGTTGACCCGCGTCGAGGAGGACTCGTGCCCGAACACCCGCACGACAACGTTGTCGAGGTCGCCGGATGACCACCTGGCTCGGCCTGGACGCCGGTCACGCCGACAGCGCCACGGCGGACGCCGTGGCGGTGTCGCTGTACGAAACGCTGCTGTTCCACGCGCACGTCGTGTGCGTGCACGCGGTGGAGGACCACCACGCCCTGTCGTTCCGGCTCACCGACGAGCCCTCGGAGAACACGATCTCCACCCTCATCGAACGCGGCTACGGGGTCGCCGTGCACAACGGCGACCTGCAACACCTGGCCGGTCCGGCGCAGCTGACGCGGGGCGCCCTGAGGGCCGCCCTGGCCCACCGGGACCGGCGCGAGGGGCGGGCGCTGCGGTTCCCGGGCCAGCGCACGCTGCGCGGCCGCTACGGGGTGTCGGACATCATCGCGTTCAGCGCGATCGAGGAGGTCCTGCCGCACGGCATCAAGAGCGTCGACGCGCGCGGCGACCTCCAGCCGTTCTTCGCCAACGGCCGACTGGTGCTCCAGGCGCGCTGAGCGGCCGCGCACCCCTCGACCCGGGCGGGCCGGCTCAGCCCGGGTGGGCGCCCACCGTGTCCTTGATCTGCGCGCCCAGGTCCCCCGCGCTGCGCGCGCAGTGGGCGCAGCAGAAGAACCGCCCCTCCACCTCGACCCCGTGGCCGAGGATCCGGCAGTCGCAGTGCTCGCAGCGCGGCGCGAGGCGCTGGATCGCGCACTCGAAGCTGTCGAACGTGTGCACCCCGCCGCCCACGGTCCGCACCTCGAAGGACATCCAGTAGTCGTTGCCGCAGACGTCGCAAGTCGCCATGGGCGCAGCGTGCGGCACCCCCGGTGACCCGGCAACTCGAACCCCGGCGGACCAGGCCGGACTCGAACCGGCGTCCTCCCTCCCAGGGGGAGGGCGCGTCAACCACTGCGCTACATGGTCCCGAGCCGGGCCGGATTCGAACCGGCGTCCTCCCTCTGCGCAAGAGGGCGCGTCGACCACTGCGCTACCTGGCTCCCGGCGTCAACACTAACCATTCGGACCGCTTTTCAGACAGTGCCGCTAAGGTCTGCCCGTGCGCGGGGTCGACTACTACGAACTCCTCGGTGTCGGTCGCAACGCGTCCGAAGCGGAGATCAAGTCCGCCTACCGCTCCCTGGCCAAGGTCATGCACCCGGACGCGGGCGGCTCCTCCGGCACCTTCCGCATGCTGCAAGAGGCATATGACACCTTGCGCGACCCGGCTCGCCGACGCGACTACGACCGCGGCTGGTCGCCCACCCGGCCGGGCGCGCGACCGGGCTCGCCGACCAGGCCGCCGCGCTCGGCCCGGACCGGGCGCGCGCGCAACCTGGGCGACGACCCCGACTTCGTACCCCCGAAGCCCGTCGTGGACCTCGGCGGCATCGCGTGGTGGCACCTGGTCGACCTCGGGCAGCGCGTGCGGTACGCGCCGCTCTCGGGTCCCGGGCACGCCCCCGCGCTGGCCGCCGTGTGCGGCTGGGTCCTCCTGCTGCTGCCCGTGGTGGTCGTCGACTTCACGCCGCTGGCGCTGGGCGTGTGGCTGCTCGTGGTGGCCGCCGCGGCGACGGCGGTGTTCCGGCTGTCCCGCCGGTACCTGCGAGCGGTCCGCGAGGACCAGGCGTTCGCGCGCGACCACGACACCGAGGTCACGCACGGGACCCCGGACGACCGGGTCTGCGAACACCTCACCGCGGAACTGCTCAACCGCTACCTGACGCGCCTCCCGGGAGCCCGCGTCTTCCACGGCCTGGCGTGGCCGGGCTCGGTGTTCGCCGACGTGGACCACGCCGTGCTCTGCGGGCGGCGGCTGGTGCTGATCGAGTCGAAGTCGTGGCTGCCCGGCCACTACGAGGCCGAGGACGACGGCACCCTGTGGCGCAACGGTCACCCGTTCCGGGGCGGCGGCACGCGGTTGCCGCGCAGCCTGGCGGTGTACCGGAAGCTGCTGCCGTGGCTGGAGGTCCGGTGCGCCCTGCTGGTGCACCCGAGCCGGGCGGGCGCGGTGACCACGGAACAGCCGGCGGACGCCGTCGTGCCACCGATGACGCCCGCGCAGTTCGTCGAGGAGATCGGCGACTGGCTGGCCGAGGACCCGGCCACGGTGGACCGGGAGGCGTTGCGCCTGCTCTTGGGCCAGGTCGTGCCGGTCACGCGGACCCAGTAGGCACCCGTCTCCCACGGCGAGTGCCGATCGGTGTGCGCTGCTCCACCGGGGCGGCAGGGTCGCCAGCAACCACGCAGGGCGACCGTGACCGACGGCAAGACCACCGGCGATCATGCTGCGCGCACGGCTTCCCCTTCCTCGAGGTGGCGGTCCAGGAGGAACGGCGACGGCGTCGGCACCGCGGCGGTCAACCGGTCAAGCCGTCAATCCGAGATGCAGCACTAGCGGGCTTCACGCCCTTCGAGGAGACGCGCTGCCTCAGCGGGGTCCATGAGGTTGGAAAATGCCTGCTCACCAGGGCGAAGCGGCCGGTCCGGCATGGCGAACTCGGGATACCAGCCGTCCCGATCACAGCCGGGCACGAGGCTGAGGACCACGGCCACCATGTTGTCCGGCACGGAGCCGGTGATCCGCAGGGCTACGTACGTGCCGCGCTCTTCAGAGCCCCGGACGAGCACACCGAGTTCTGCCCCTGCCACTTCGTCAGCGTGCTCGTGCCCGTCCAGCAACGAATCGCACACCAGCCGATGAACCGCCTCGCGCAATGCGCGCAGAAGGCGCACGCCTGCTTCGGCGCGATATCGGTCGCGGTCATCCTCCCCCGGAAGCCACTGGTCACAGCACGTCTGTGATTTCAAGGGAGGGCTGTGCTCAGCGTTGTACCGAGTACGTGCGGCTACCGCCGCGGTGGCGAGCGCTTCGTAGAAGTCGTCTCGACTACCGTCTTCCCGCACCCCGGCCGCCACGAGCCAACTCGGCTCCCCCGCCTCGACGACGGCCCCTCGCCACCGCTGGACCTTGACCTTGAACATGATCACGTCATCCACCGACCTGATCCGCTCACGTGGTCCTGCGGGCACGGCGAACTGATCGTTGGCTTTCCGGATCAGCGGGTGGTCGATCTCATCCAGCGGGTGGTCGATCGGCGGCAGTGCGATACCCAAATCGTCGAGCAGGCATCGCAGGGTGGGACGAACGGTCATCAGCCTTCGCGAACTCCACCGAGTTCCTCGAGGCGCTCACGAGACATGCCCGTCAGAACGGCCACTTGACTGGCCTCCGTGCCGTCGATCATCTGCATCGTACGGCGCAGGGCGGCGTTGATCTCTTCTCGGCGAGCACCCAGGTACTCGCGAACAGCCGCAGAGAGGAGGTCCTTCTGCGACATGCGCAGCGCGGTGGCCGCATGAGCGATCAAAGCATGCGTTTCTTGGTCGACCTTGACCGGGGCGGACTGGACAGCCACGCGACACCTCCTGGTACCCGTGGGTACCACGGTACCCACGGGTACCAGGAGGTGTCAAAAACGGCCGGGTGACCAGAACCAGCGATCAGCGCCCATGGCGCCCTCCACCGCATGAGTGAAGGTCAATACCTCACGGCCACCGTGCCAAGCTTCCGGCATGACGCGCATGGTGTGCCTGGCCCAGAACCCCGAAGCCGACGAACTGCTGGCCAACGACATGTTCGCCCTGTTGACCGGCATGTTGCTCGATCAACAGATCCCCATGGAGAAGGCGTTCAGCGGCCCCAAGGTCCTCGCCGACCGCCTCGGTGCGTTCTCCCCCCAGGTCATCGCCGACGCCGATCCGGACGAGTTCGCGGCGATCATGGCCCGCCCGCCGGCCGTGCACCGGTTTCCCGGGTCCATGGCCGCACGGGTGCAGGCGTTGGCCCGCGCCGTCGTGGAGGGGTATGGCGGGGAGGTTTCCCGGATCTGGGCCGAGGGGGACGGGGTGGCCGTGGTGAAGCGGCTCAAGGCGTTGCCCGGGTTCGGTGACCAGAAGGCGCGGATCTTCCTGGCGCTGCTCGGCAAGCAGTTCGGGGTTCGGCCCGAGGGGTGGCGGGAGGCCGCGGGCGCTTATGGGGAGGACGGGTCGCGGCGCAGCGTGGCCGACGTGGTGGATCGGGGGTCTTTGTTGGAGGTCCGGGACTTCAAGAAGGCCGCCAAGGCCGCTGCGGGGAAGTAGGGAACGCGCCCGTGGGGCGATACGCGCCGGTTAGAGTCCGGGCGTGCAGCTGCCGGGACTCTCCGACCTCACGCCCCTCGGCCAGGGCGGGTTCGCGACCGTGTACCGCGCCCGCCAGGTCCAGCTGAACCGCGAGGTCGCCGTCAAGATCGACAACCGGGTGCTGCGGACCGAGCGCGACCGGCGGCGGTTCCTGCGCGAGGCGCACGCCGCCGCCCGGCTGTCCGGTCACCCGCACGTGGTCTCGGTGCACGACGCCGCCTTCACCCCCGAGGGCACGCCGTACCTGGTGATGGAGCTGTGCACGGGCGGGTCGTTGGCCGACCTGGTCAGGCGCGAGGGGCCCCAGTCACCGGAACGGGTGCGGCAGCTCGGCGCGCAGCTCGCGGACGCGTTGGCGGTCGCCCACGCGGAGGGCGTGCTGCACCGCGACATCAAGCCCGGCAACATCCTGCTCGACCGGTACGGCACGGCCAAGCTCGCGGATTTCGGGCTGGCCGCCCTGCTGGACGCCGAGGGGTCCAGCACCGTCACGCGCGATTCGCTGAGCCCGAGCTACGCCCCGCCCGAGGCGTTCGCGATGGCCCACCCGACGCCCGCGGCGGACGTGTACTCGCTCGCCGCCACCCTGTACGACCTGCTCGCGGGCAAGCCGCCGCGGCCGGTGCCGTGGCCCGTCGAGTCGTTCGACCACCTCGGGGAGGTGCTGCGCTCGCCCGTGCCGCCGGTGCCGGGCGTGCCGCGCGACCTGCACGAGGCGCTGGTGCGGGCGCTGGAACCCGACGCCTCGCGCCGGACGCCCGGTGCCGCCCGCCTGCGCCAGGAGCTGGGCGGGCAGGTGGGGGCGTTCCCACCTGCCAGGCCGCCGCACGCCGGGCCGCCCGTGCCCCAGGCCGGGCCGAGCACGTCCAGCACGCCGCCGCACGCCGGGCCGCCCATGCCCCAGGCCGGTCCGAGCACGCCCGGCACCCCGCCGCACGCCGGGCCGCAGTACGTCACGCCGGCCTTCGCGACCGCGCCTCCGCCCACCACCCGGAAACCGTGGCCGATCGTCGTCGGCGGGGCGGCGCTGGTCGCGGTGGTCGCGGTCGGCGCGTGGTGGTGGGCCACCCGCGGCAACGAGGCCGAGGCCGGTGACGGGGCCGCGAGCAGCACCACCGACGTCACCCGGGCCGCCGCCGGGGAGCCGCCCCCGTTCCTCGACGCGTGCGACACGGGCTTCTGCGTCACCGAACCCACCTGCTACCACGGCATCAACAACTTCGGCGGCCAGCCCGCCACCGCCCGTCGCGCCGCGGACTGCTCGGTCGAGCACTTCTGGGAGGCCTTCGCGGGCGGCTGGCTGTCCGGTCCGCTGCCCAAGGTCACCAGTGACGACCTGGCGCGGGCGCCCGAGGTCGCCGGCGTGTGCACGCCGGAGGCGATGAGGGCCAACACCCGGCCGACCGTGGACACCTCGACGTGGCGGATCACGGCGGTGGGCTTCACCGAGGGCGACCGCTCCTACTTCCACTGCCTGGCCTCCGAGCCCGGCGCCGGTCAGGTCACCACGAGCGCCTTCGGCTCCTGAGCCGGCCTCAGCGCGAACACCAGCAGCACCAGCGCGACCAGGGCGGGCACCGCGGCGATCGGCGCCAGCGGCACCACGCCCACCCGGCTGACCACCAGGCCGCCGACCACGCCGGACAGGCCGACGCCCAGGTAGATCGCGGAGGCGTTGAGCGAGAGCAGCAGCCCGCCGCCGCCGGCCGGGGCCGCCTCGATCAGGATGCTCTGGATCGGCGGGTTGACCGACCAGGTCAGCGCGCCCCAGGTGAACAGCGCGACCGCCGCCGTCACCGGGGTGGTCGTGGTCAGCGGCAGCGTGGCCAGCACGACCACGAACAGGCTGAACTGCGCCGGCAGCAGCTTCCGGGTGTCGAACCGGTCGGTGAGCCGGCCCGCCGCCCAGTTGCCGAGCACCCCGCCGAGCCCGTAGGCGACGAGCAGCGCGCTCACCGCCGCCCCCGTCACGCCCGCGGTCTCGGTCAGCAGCGGCGCGATGAAGTTGAAGACGCTGAACGCGGACAGGCACGCCAGCACGGTCAGCGCCAGCACGGTCCGCACGCGGCGGTCGGCGGCGGGCGCGAACCGGTCGCGCAGGCTCACGGCGGGCGGCGCGTCGACGCGCGGCAGCCACCGCCACAGCGCGGCCGCGGCCAGCGCCGAGGCGAGGGCGATCAGCGCGAAAACGCCGCGGTAGCCGAGGGAGGCGCCCAGCAGGTTGCCCAGGGGCACGCCCAGGACCAGCGAGAGCGTCAGGCCGCCGAACACGAGGGCGACCGCGCGGCCGCGTTGTTCGGGCGGGCTCAGCACGGTCGCGACGAGCGTGGCGCCCGGCGTGTAAACGGCGGCGCCGAGGGCGCTGACCACGCGTCCGACCAGCAGCGACGGGTAGTTCTGCGCGAGCGCGGCGACCAGGTTCCCCAGCGCCGCCGTGCCGAGGGCGGCCACCAGGAGCGCCCGGCGCTCCCACCGGCCGGTGAGGGCGGCGAGCAGGGGCGAGGAGATCGCGTAGGCGATCGCGAACGCGGTGAGGAGCTGGCCGGCGGTGGCGTGCGAGACGTGCAGTTCCTCGCTCACCAACGGCAGCACGCCGGAGACGATGTACCCGCTCGTGCCGACGGCGAACGCGCCGGCGGCGAGCAGGTGGGTGCGGGTGGGCATGTCGGTTCCCCCGATGCGGTTTATTTCGACAGGGATCGTACTACGACACCCATCAAAGTTCGACGGATCTCGTACCATGGGCCCATGGCGAGCCCGATCCCCCACCCCGAGCGCGAGGAGATCCGCATCGAAGCGGTGCTCCACGCGCTGGCCGACCCCGTGCGGCTGCACATCGTGCGGGAGCTGGCCGCGCACCAGGAGGGGCTCTCCTGCGGCGGGCTCGACCTGGGGATCACCGCGTCCACGCTCACCCACCACCTGCGCACGCTGCGGGAGGCGGGCGTGGTGCGGGTCCAGCCGCGCGGCACGTCGCGGATCAGCACGCTGCGGCGCGCGGACCTCGACGCGCTCTACCCCGGCCTGCTGGACGGGGTGCTCGCCGCGCGCCGGTGACGGACTCCCGGTGACGGACTCCCGGTGAGGAACGCCCGGTAATCCGTTTGCCGAGCTTCCTAGGGTTGACAGACGTGCGCGCCTACGCCCGTTTAGCGCTGGCAGGATTCCGCAGGTACTCCACCTACCGACAGGCCATGCTCGCGGGCATGGCGACCAACGTCGTCTTCGGCATGCTCAGGCTGGCCGTGCTGGGCGCGGCCGTCTCGCAGGGCCCGATCGCCGGCTACGACCTCGCCACCACCTCCACCTACACCTGGCTCGGCCAGGGCCTGATCGCGTTCGTCGTGCTCTGGGGCGACAAGCAGCTCGCCGAGCGCATCCGCAGCGGCGACGTCGTGGTCGACCTCCACCGGCCCTGGCACCTCCAACTGGCCCTGTTCGCCGAGGACGTCGGCCGCGGCGCGTACGCGCTGGTGACGCGGTTCGCGCCGCCGATGGCGTTCGGCGCCCTGCTCTTCCCCTTCCGCTGGCCCGAAGCGGCCGCGCTCCCCGCGTTCGCGGTCAGCCTGGCCCTGGCCCTGACCACCAGCTTCGGCCTGCGGTTCCTGCTCAACGCCACCACGTTCTGGCTGCTGGACAACCGCGGCCTGCACGCCCTCTACACGGTGAGCACCTGGCTGCTGTGCGGCCTGACCGTGCCGCTGGCGTTCTTCCCGGACTGGGCGCGCACGGCCCTGTGGTTCACGCCCTTCCCCGCCGTGCTCCAGTCGCCGATCGACGTCTTCCTGTCCCTCGCTCCACAGTGGACCACCCTGGCGCACCAGGCGTTCTGGGCGGTCGCCGTGATGGTGGCCGGGCACCTGGTGCTGAACCGCGCCGTGCGCAAGGTGGTGGTCCAGGGTGGCTGAGCGCGTCTACCCCCGGCTCGTCGCCGCGCGGCTGCGCGGCCAGGCGTCCTACCGGGCCTCGTTCGCACTCCTGTGCGCGGTGTCCGCGCTGAGCCAGCTGGCGGAGCTGGCGGTCATCCTGGTCGTGTTCAACCGGGTGAGCGCGCTCGGCGGGTTCTCCGTCGACGAGGTGATCCTGATGTACGCGCTGGCGGGCGTCGCGTTCGGCATCGCCGACGCGGTCGCGGGCCAGTTGGACGAGCTGCCCACCTACCTCCGCACCGGCACGTTCGACGTCCTGCTGCTGCGCCCCCTGAGCACGCTCGCCCAGGTCATGACTTCGGACCTGCACCTGCGCAAGGTCGGCCGGACCCTCGCGAGCGCCGGCGCCCTGGTCTACGCGCTGGTCCACAACGACATCGCGTGGTCGCCGCTCACCGCGCCGCTCGTGGTGGTCGCCCCGCTCAGCGGCGCGGTCATCTTCTCCTCCGTCTGGGTGATCGCCTGCGCGCTCTGCTTCTGGGTGGTGGACGGCCAGGAGCTGGCCAACTCCGTGACCTACAGCAGCAACGCGTTCACCTCCTACCCCGCCACCGTCTACGGCCCGTGGCTGCGACGCTTCTTCACGTTCGTCGTGCCCGGCGCGTTCGTGGCCTACTACCCCGCCCTGGCCCTGCTCGGCCGACCGGACCCGCTCGGCGGCCACGCGCTGCTCGGCTGGGCGTCACCGCTGGTGGCGGCGGTGACCGCGGTCGTCGCGGGCCTGGTGTGGCGGTTCGCCGTCCGGCACTACCGAGGGACTGGATCATGATCGAGGTGCGCGACCTGCGCCGGGAGTTCACGCTCACCACCAAGACCGGCCGGTTCCGGCGGGAGAAGCGCGCGGTGCTCGCCGTCGACGCGGTCAGCTTCGACGTCGCCGCGGGCGAGGCGGTCGGCTACGTCGGGCCCAACGGCGCGGGCAAGTCCACCACCATCAAGATGCTCACCGGCATCCTGGTGCCGACCTCCGGGCACGTCCGGGTGTCCGGTGTGGACCCGTCGCGGTCGCGCCGCGAGCTGGCCCGGCGCATCGGCGTGGTGTTCGGCCAGCGCAGCCAGCTCTGGTGGGACCTGCCGCTGCGGGACAGCTTCGACCTGCTGCGCTCCATCTACCGGGTGCCGGCGCCCGACCACGCGCGGCGCCTGCGGGAGTGCGCCGACCTGCTCGACCTCGGCCCGTTCCTGGACACGCCGGTCCGCCAGCTGTCCCTCGGGCAGCGGATGCGCGGCGAGGTCACCGCCGCCCTGCTGCACGGCCCCGAGCTGCTGGTCCTGGACGAGCCGACGATCGGCCTGGACCTGGGGTCCAAGGAGCGCCTGCGCGAGTTCCTGGCCGAGCTCAACGCGCGGCGCGGCACCACCCTGCTGCTCACCACGCACGACCTGGACGACATCGAGCGCCTGTGCCCGCGGCTGGTCGTCATCGACCGGGGCACCGTGCTGGCCGACGGGCCGCTGGAGGCGCTGCGCGCCGAGGTGGCACCCGAACGGGTGCTCGTGGTGGACCTGTCGGAGCCGGTGGCCTCGCTGGCCGGGCTGCCGGGCGTCACCTCGGCCAGGGCCGAGCTGAACGGGTTGCGCCACCACCTGGTGTTCCGCCGCGCGGAGACCACGGCGGCGGCGCTCATCACGGCCGTCGCGGCGCGCGCCGAGGTCCACGACATCTCCGTCGGGGAACCGGAGATCGACGACGTGGTGCGGCGACTGTACGCGCGTCGGTAGGAGCGGTCTCGCGCACGTCGGTAGAGTCGGGCGAAACGGTCACCGCCCAGGACGGTCACCACCTACGAACGGGAGCCACTCATGCGCGCAGGTCGTCCGATCGCCACCCTCGTGCTGGCGCTGGGCCTCGCCGGCGCGGTCTCCGGGTGCGAGGCCGTGCAGGAGGCGCAGAACACCGCCAACCAGGTCGGCCAGGCCGCGGACAAGGCGCAGCTGTGCATCGAGGCGCTCAAGCTGGCCGGTTTCACCCCCGACGCGACCGACCCGCAGAAGGCGCTGGAGGAGACCCAGCAGAAGGCGCAGGAGCTGAACGACCTGGCCGCCAAGGCGGGCGACACCACGCTCCAGGACGCCATCACCGGCGTGGCGGGCACCATGAACCAGGTGACCCTGGAGGACCTGAGCCCGGCCAACATCGCCGCGTGGTCGCAGGAGAAGCTGGACCAGGTGGCGAAGCTGTCCAACGCCTGCGCCTGAGCCGACGCGCTCGGCGAGCGGGAAAACCACCCTGTCGGTACCTTCGGAACAGTCCTACGCTGTGACGCACCGGAGGTGTTGCAGATGTACGCGACAGTAGGCGACCGGTTGCACGTCCACAGCCGCGCGGTGGGTCTCGACGAGACGATCGGCGAGATCCTCGAGGTGCGCGGTTCCCGGGGCGCGCCGCCGTACCTGGTCCGCTTCTCCGACGGCCACGAAGGGCTGGTCTACCCCGGCCCGGACAGCCTGGTGGAGCCCAGGGTCCCCGAATCACCCAGGATCAAGGACTCGGCCTCGGCGCGGTAGGGCCGCGCCGGGTCGGTCCCCGTCGGCCCGAATTCCCCAGGCCCCGCACCCCGTGCGGCCTGGTGGACCCGCCCGTGCCCGCGAGGGGCGGGTCCCCTCCCCCACCGCGCGAGCGCCCGGACCCGGCCGTCCGGAGTGGACTCGACGGCCCCGCCCCGCTCCGGGGCGGCACGCCCGTCGTGCGGTGGTCCGCGCCGTTGGTGTTCACCCGCCCCGATAACTCGGTAGTGGTGCCCGGCGACAGCAAGTAGCGGTGCCGCACCGTCATCGCCCACGTTCGGACCGCATCCCCGAAGGCACGCGCCCGATCGGCTGATTCCCGTCCTTCACTCGCGGCCACCGCTGCCTCGGTGACGCCCGCCAGGTCGTGCCGCGCCGCGGAGAGTTTCGTGCGGTCACCCGTTCAGGTGGAGTTCAGGAGGGGCGGCGGGCGCGACCGGTCGCCCCGCCACCCCTCCTGACCCTCTCGTCGCGCCGGCCTAGCCGCGGATGACGGAGATCAGCTCGTCGGCCAGCTCGGGTGTCGCCGCGGCGACACCCGACCACCGGCGGGTCAGGTCCAGGTCGAAGGTCAGCGGCCGGCCGTGCAGGTCCAGCAGCACGCCGCCGGCCGCCGGCACCGTCACCAGGGCGGCGATCAGGTCCATCAGCCGGTGCGTGTCCGAGCCGGGGTCGGCGAACGCGTCCACCGCGCCCTCCGCGACCAGCATGGTCTCCAGGCACGTCGTGCACAGCACGCGCACCCGGTCGGCCTGGTTCGCCACGCGCAGCCAGGCCTCCTCGGTGCCGCGCTTGGGGCGCAGCAGGCACACGTTCGCGCCCTTGAGGACCTTGCGGCCGGTGGTGCGGAACGGCGTGGGCTCGCCCGCCCTGGCGTGCCAGGCGCGCCCGGTGTCGAACCACACCGTCAACGCCTCGACCGGCTCGTCGTCCACCACGAGGGCGCCCGCGAAGCACGACAGCGGCACGCCCGTGGCGGCGTTGGCGGAGCCGTCCACCGGGTCGATCACCAGGGTGGCGGCGGAGCCGTTGTCGAGGAACCCGGCCTCCTCGGACAGCAGGTTCGCGCCCGCGGCCTCCGCCGCCTCCGCGATGGCGGCCTCCACGATCGCGTCCACGCGCATGGTCGGCGTGCCGTCCGCGCCGTCGGCGACCTCCTCCCGCAGCTGGACGCGGGTGAACTCCGCGCGGGCCCCGCCGTAGGCGCGGGCGGCGGCCTCGGCGGTCGCGACGAGCGCGGGGTGGACGTCGGCGGGCAGGTCGGGCGCTGGAACGGGCCAGGTGTTCATGCCCTCAACATGCCACGGGAGGGCCACCCGCGGGGCGGCCCTCCCGTGCGGTGGTCACCCTCAGATCAGGCCCAGGGACTGCACCGCGTCGCGCTCCTCGACCAGCTCGGCCACGGAGGCGTCGATGCGGGCGCGGGAGAACTCGTCGATCTCCAGGCCCTGCACGATCGAGTACTTGCCGTCCTTCACCGTCACCGGGAAGGACGAGATCAGGCCCTCCGGCACGCCGTAGGAGCCGTCGGACGGGACGGCCATGGACACCCAGTCGCCCTCGGCGGTGCCGTTGACCCAGTCGTAGACGTGGTCGATCGCCGCGTTGGCCGCCGACGCCGCCGAGGACGCGCCGCGCGCCTCGATGATCGCCGCGCCGCGCTTGGCGACGGTCGGGATGAAGTCGTTCTCCAGCCACTGCTGGTCGTTCACGGCCTCGGCCGCGATCCGGCCGTTGACCTCGGTGTGGAACAGGTCCGGGTACTGGGTGGCCGAGTGGTTGCCCCAGATCGTCATCTTCTTGATCTCGGTCACCGACACGCCGAGCTTCTTGGCCAGCTGCGACAGGGCGCGGTTGTGGTCGAGGCGGGTCATCGCGGTGAACCGCTCGGCCGGCACGTCCGGCGCGTGGCGCTGGGCGATCAGGGCGTTGGTGTTGGCCGGGTTGCCGACCACCAGCACGCGCACGTCGTCCGCCGCGCCCGCGTTGATCGCCTCGCCCTGCGGCTTGAAGATGCCGCCGTTGGCCTCCAGCAGGTCGCCGCGCTCCATGCCCTTCGTGCGCGGGCGGGCGCCGACCAGCAGCGCCACGTTCACGCCGTCGAAGGCGGTCTTGGCGTCGTCGGTGATGTCGATGCCGGACAGCAGCGGGAACGCGCAGTCGTCCAGCTCCATCGCGGTGCCCTCGGCGGCCTTGACGGCCTGCGGGATCTCCAGCAGGCGCAGGCGCACCGGTACGTCGGCGCCCAGCAGTTGGCCGGAGGCGATGCGGAACAGCAGTGCGTAGCCGATCTGGCCGGCCGCACCGGTGACGGTCACGTTCACGGGCGTGCGGGTCATGAGCCTTCCCGAATGTCGTGGCTTGGAGTCCTCGGGCATGACCACTAGGCAGGCTGACGACCTGTCAGCGGCGGTCTCTACACCGGGACCGCGGCGCCGGGCGGTTGCCCGGCAGGTCGGAGGTTACCAACTGGCGAACGATGACAAGGTGTGACAGTGGACATCATCGGCGAGGACTACTCGGACGCGGTCTTGTACGAGCAGCGGTGGGAGGGGCGGGCGTTCGTCCGGTGCGACTTCACCGAGGCGGACATGCGCGGCCTGGTGACGTCGGGCTGCACCTTCACCGAGTGCACGTTCGACCGCACCGACCTGGGAGAGTCGTCGCACCGGGCGTCGGCGTTCCGCTCGTGCCGGTTCACGCGGGCCGTGCTGACGTCGGCGACGTTCACCTCGTGCACGTGGCTCGGCTCGACGTTCGTGGACTGCGCGATGCGGCCGATCACGCTGGAGGAGACGGATCTCACCCTCGCCGGCCTGACCGGCGCCGTGCTGCGCAAGGCGTCGCTGCGCGGCCTGCGCCTGCGCGAGACCAACCTGGAGGACGCCGACCTGCGCGACGCGGACCTGCGCGACGCCGACCTGACCGGCGCCCGCCTGCTCAACTGCCGCCTGGAGGGCGCCGACCTGCGCAACGCGCGCCTGGACGCCAACGGCCTGGTCCAGGCCTCCCTGCGCGGCGCCCGCGTCGACGTGGACACGGCCCTGGCCTTCGCCGCCGCCCACGGCCTCCACCTGACCTGACCCGAGCCCTCAACACACGCAACCGGACCGTACGACTCGCCGGTCCCGGACGTACGACACGCGCGACCCGAACGTACGACTCGCGATGCCCCGGTGGACGACACGCGATGTCCGACTGGACGACACGCCGGGCTTCGCGCGTGTCCTCCGGTCGGACACCGCGAGTCGTACGTTCAGGTCGGGTGAGTCG
>NZ_JBHWIE010000079.1:0-27731 GCF_042732085.1 Actinosynnema sp. NPDC059797 | reverse complement strand
GTGCTGCGGCGCGGGCTCCTGCGTGCTGGCCGCGCCGGACGTGTTCGACCAGCGCGACGAGGACGGCGTCGTGGTGCTGCTCGACCCGGAGCCCGCCGGGCACCTGCACGCCGCCGTGCGCGAGGCCGCCGACGTGTGCCCGGCGGCGGCGATCACGCTCGGCGAGCGGGCGTGACGACGCCGGGCGAGGTGCTGGTCGTCGGCGCCTCGGCCGCCGGTCTGGCCACCGCGGAGGCGTTGCGCCGCAAGGGTTACACCGGCGGCCTGACCCTGATCGGCGACGAGCCGCACCCGCCGTACGACCGGCCGCCGCTGTCCAAGCAGGTCCTGGCCGGCGCGTGGGAGCCCGAGCGGGCCCGGCTGCGCGGCGACGACGTCCTGGAGGCCCTGGGCGCGCGGTTCGTCCTGGGCGACCGGGCCGTGGCCCTGGACCTCGACGACCGCGCGGTGACCACCGCGAGCGGCCTCACCCTGCGGGCGGACGCGGTCGTGCTCGCGACCGGCGTGCGCCCCAGGACCCTGCCCGACCAGGACGGCCTGGCGGGCGCGCACGTGCTGCGCACCCTGGACGACGCCCTCGCCCTGCGCGCCGACCTGCTGCGGCCGGGCGTGACGCGGCTCGTCGTGGTCGGCGACGGCGTGCTCGGCGCCGAGGTCGCCGCGACCGCGCGGACCCTCGGCCTGGACGTCACCCTGGCCGGTCCCCAGGCCGCGCCCCTGGCCGCCCAGCTCGGCCCGCTCGTCGCGGGGCTGCTCGCCGACCTGCACGCCGAGCGCGGCGTGCGGCTGCGGCTCGGCGCGGCCGTGCTCGGCCTGACCGCCGCGGCCGGCCGGGTGACCGGCGTGCGGCTGGAGGGCGGCGAGGAGCTGCCCGCGGACGTGGTCCTGGTCGCCCTCGGCGCGGTGCCCGACACCGGGTGGCTGGAGGGCAGCGGGCTGACCCTGGACAACGGCGTGGTGTGCGACGCCCGGTGCCGCGCCGCCGACGGGGTCTACGCCGTCGGCGACGTCGCGCGCTGGCGCCACGAGCCGCTGGGCGCGCTGGTCAGGCTGGAGAACCGCACCAACGCCACCGAGCAGGCCGCCGCCGTGGCCGACAACGTGCTGGGCGCGAACCGCGCGTACGCGCCCGTGCCCTACTTCTGGACCGACCAGTTCGACGCCCGGCTGCACGTCTACGGCACCCCGACCGACGAGGCCGACGTGGTGGCGGGCGAGGTGGCCGCGCGGCGCTTCGTCGTCACCCACCGCCGCGCCGGCGAGCCCGTGGGCGTCCTCGGCTGGAACATGCCCAAGCAGGCCCGCCAACACCGTCAAGAACTCCTGGGGCCGCGGCTCCTGGTGGGAGGAGCGCGATGACCGGCGCCACCGAGATCCCCGAGTACCCCATGCCCCGCGCGGAGGGCTGCCCGTTCGACCCGCCGCCCGCGCTGCGCGACCTCCAGGCCGCCGCGCCGCTGACCAGGGTCCGCATCTGGGACGGCAGCACCCCGTGGCTGGTCACCCGCTACGCCGACCAGCGCGCCGTGCTCACCGACCGGCGGGTCAGCGCCGACATGACGCACCCCGACTACCCGAGCCAGGCCGAGCGCAACGGCGGCACGCTCAGCTTCATCGGCATGGACGACCCCGAGCACGCCCGGCTGCGGCGCATGGTCGGCGCGGCGTTCGCGGTGAAGAAGGTCGAAGCCCTGCGGCCGATGGTGCGGCGCGTCGTGGACGAGGCGGTCGACGACCTGCTGGCCGGCCCCAAGCCGGTGGACCTGGTGCGGGCGTTCGCGCTGCCGGTCCCGTCACTGGTGATCTGCGAGCTGCTCGACGTGCCCTACGAGGACCACGAGTTCTTCCAGCGCAACAGCAGCACGCTCATCAACCGCGACTCCACCCCCGCGCAGCGCGGTGAAGCACTCGGCGCCCTGGGCGAGTACCTGGCCCGACTCATCGCCGCGAAACTGGAGAACCCGGGCGACGACCTCCTGTCCAGGCTGGCCGAGAAGATCCAGGCGGGTGAGCTGACCCTCCAGCAGGCCACGCAGATGGGCGTGCTCCTGCTGATCGCGGGCCACGAGACGACCGCCAACATGATCGCCCTGAGCACCCTCGTGCTGCTGCGACACCCCGACCAACTCGCCCTCCTCCGCGACTCCGACGACCCCGCGGTGGCCCGCCGCGCGGTCGAGGAACTACTGCGCTACCTCAACATCACCCACGGCGGCCGGCGGCGCTTCGCCCTGGAGGACATGGAGGTCGCGGGCTGCCCGATCCGAGCCGGCGAGGGCTTCGTGCTGCCCAACGAGATCGCCAACCGGGACCCGGAAGCCTTCCCCGACCCGGACCGGCTCGACCTGACCCGCGAGGCGCGCCACCACGTGGCCTTCGGCTTCGGCGTGCACCAGTGCCTCGGGCAGCCCCTGGCGAGGCTGGAACTGGAGATCGTCTACCGCACCCTGTACCGGCGGCTGCCGGGTCTGAGGCTGGCCGCTGACTTCGACGAGATCCCCTTCAAGCACGACGGTTTCGTCTACGGGGTCTACGAGCTGCCCGTGACCTGGTGATGGGCCGGCGTCCTCCCGTGCCGTGCGCTCGGCCAACGCCAGGGTGGTGTCGTCCACCGATGGGCGACCCGTGAACCGGTACGCGTCGTTGGTGGGGGAGATCCGGTCGGCGCCGGCGCGGAAGTGGCCCTGCACGACCCGAGTTCGAAGGTGCGCTACCAGGCGGTCGAACTGCTCGGGAGCTCTGGCCGTCAGAACCGTCTGGCGGGCTGCACCCCACCGTCGTACTCGGCGGCGAGGACCTCCCTGAGCCGCACCCGGCCAGACCGGTCGGGGCTGCTCATCTCGACCTCGATCCCCTCACCTGCCCGATCTCCGAGCCACAGCGTGAAGAACGGGTCGCTGTCCACCAGCCACCGCAGGCCCTCTCGGTGGTCTTCGGACATCTCCGTGACGATCGTGGCCGTGGTCTCCCAGCCGGGCCCGCCCTCGGGGACCACCACGTCGACCTCACAGGCGAAGAACGACACGCTCTGGTTGGCCTGCCACTCGACTGTCGCCCGCACGACCTCGCTGCTCACAGCGACAGTATCCCTGCGGCCAGGAGATCAACAGCGCGATGGTCGTGCCGGTCATCGGCACAGCCCGCCCGGCGGCTCGCACCCGCACAGCCCGCCGGGCCCCGGCAGGCACCTGCGGATCACCGCCGAACCGCGCGCCGCCAGGCAGGTGGTCGGCCACGAGCGCGACCACCACTCGCCCGACCGGATCAGGCCCCCGGAGAGGTGGTCATCCGGTGGGCGGCTGTCCCGCGTGACGTGCCCGGGAGGGTTGGCGGTTGATGTAGGCGGCCAGGCCGCCGAGTTCTTCGTTGGCGATGAACGCCGACCGCACGTTCAGGAGAGCCTCCTCGGCGTGGGTCTGGCAGCCCCAGGCCGCGTCTCCCCAGGCGTCGGCGATCTTGAGCTCGGCCGGTTCGGCGCACCCGTCGGCGCCGCCGAGCCGGCACTGGTCGGGATGCGGCACGGCGGCCTGCGCGGCCGCGGCGGCGCGCATCCGCTCGGCCAGTTCCGCCGCGGCGGTGGCGCGCTGCTCGGCTTCGGCGCGCAGCTCCTGCTCGGCGCGCATCGCCTTGGCCAGCTCGGCGTGGGCCGCTTCGGCGCGGAGCTCGGCGTCGCGGCGCGCCTGCTCGTCGTGGTGGCGTTCGATGGCCAGGGCGGCGGTGCCGGCGAAGACGCGGGCCAGGGCGAGGTCGGAGTCCTGCGGGGCGCGCGGGGTCCGGTGGTACATGGCGAAGGTGCCCAGCAGGCTCCCGTCGCGGGCCAGGATCGGCGTGGACCAGCAGGCGGCCAGTCCGGCCCGGTCGGCCAGGTCCCGGAAGTCGTCCCAGAACGGGTCGGTGGCGATATCGGCGACGACGACCGGTTCCCGCCGGTGGGCGGCCGTGCCGCAGGAGCCGACGCCCTCGCCGGTGGCGATCCCGTCGATGGCCTGGTTGTAGAAGTCGGGCAGGCTGGGCGCGGCCCCGTGGCGCAGGTGCCGTCCGTCGGGGTCGGCGAGCAGGACGGAGACGAGCACTTCCTGCGGGGCGAGGTCCTCGATGCAGCGGGCCATCCCGTCGAGGACCTCGGTCAGGGGCGCCTGCCGGGCGATCTGCTCCAGCAGGGCGCGGTGCTCGGCCATCAGGTGCCGGGCGTGCTTGACCTGGGTGGTCTCCACGCCGATCACCCAGATCCCGATGACGTTGCCCTCACCGTCGCGGCGCGGCTCGTAGGTGAAGTCGAAGAACGCTTCCCGCGCGCGTTGACCGGTGTCGAGCACGACCGGCACGTCGTGGCCGGTGTAGGGCTCACCGGTGCGGTGGACCTGGTCGAGCAGGTCGATGAAGCCCTGGCCCGCGAGTTCGGGCATCAACTCCGCCAGCGGGACACCGGTGCGCGCCCGGTGCTCGCCGATGGCGGCGAAGAACGCCGGGTTCGCCGACTCCACCACGTGCGCCGGCCCCGCCAGGGAGGCGAACACGGCGATGGACTGCCCGAACAGAACTCGCAGGTCCTCCTCCGACGCCTGTCCGGCGACCGCGGATCCCGCGGCGAAGGTGTGCTGGTCTGCTGCTGTCATCGGGTGGTCCGCTCCTCGTCACGTGGTGCCCCATGTTAAGGCCTGGGACGCGTCGGGGCGTGACGAGGACGTGCCGTGCGACCGCGTCCCCGGCGGTGTCCGGCACGCGTGGCGGGTCGAGGGTCGTCGCCGCGGCGTCGATCCGCGTGTTCGGCCGTCGTGGATCCCCGCCCGTCGACCTCGGGCCACTCACCGCTCGTGCAGTCGCTGACGCCACCACGCGGCAGCGTGCCAGGAGCTGAGCGAACCCGCCTTGGGGTCGGGCAGGGTCCTCCGCTCGAACTCGTCGTCGAGCGGGGCGATGACCCGACGCAGCTCGGCACGGGCGCCGCGCGGCAGCACTCGCAGGACGGCTTCCAGCTCGTCCCGGGCCTCGACCGGGTCGGAGGACGGGCAATCGGGCCACGGGACGTGCAGCCGGCGGCCGGGTTGGCGCAGGAAGCGGCGGTACCGCTCAAGCGCTCCGGAAACGTCCCCGCTCCACAGGCGGCGAGCGGCCAACGCCTCGATCGCGAGCTGCGTTCTCCGGTTGACACCGGGAATCGGGGTCGCCGACTGGCGATCACGGGCCTCGGGGCGGTCGGCGCGCACGGCGCCGGGCTTCCTACGAGGCATTGCCCCTTCGGGTCGACTGGGTCCACATCATGTCGCCAGGATGCCACACCTGCTGCCGGGCGTCACGGCCAGTGCTTGCTCTCCGTCCCCCGTGAGGACTACAGCGAAGTGTCCACGCCGAGGGGATTCGTGGCATCGCGTTCCTCCATAGGTTTTCGGCAGCGACGGCGTCACCGCGCCGCGGCACGCCGGGAACTGGAGGGCAAGGGCGTTGAAGACCATGCGACGGTCGGCGGGAACCGGTATCCCCCGCAGGTTCACCGGGGTGGTGGCCGCGGTGGCGCTCACCGCCGCCGCGGTGGGGGCCTGTGACGCCGCGGAAGAAGCGATGAGGGAGGACGCGCCACCGGCCGTCACCGAGGAGGCCGCCGCGCCGCGCATCGACTGGGGCACGTGCCCGGCGTTGGCCGAGGGCGCCGGTCGCGACCCCCGGCTCACCTGCGGAACGGTTGAGGTGCCGCTCGACTACCGGAACCCCGGTGGCGAGCAGATCGAGGTGGCCGTCTCGAAGCTGCCGGCGGCGGAGCCCGGTGACCGCCGCGGTGTCCTGCTGCTGAACCCGGGCGGCCCGGCGTTGGCCGGCCTGGACGCGCCGGGCGTCGTGGCGCCGACCCTGCCGCCGTCGGTGCTGACGGCCTACGACCTGATCGGCTTCGACCCCCGCGGGGTCGGGCACAGCACCCCGCAGAGCTGCGGCTTCGACGACCCGTCCCTCGCCGGCCTCTTCCCGTACCCGGCCGCGGACGGCTCGATCACCGCCAACGTCGAGCACGCCCGTGCCGACGCCGAGCGGTGCGCGACGAACGCCGGGGAGAAGCTCCGGTACTTCACCACCGCCAACACGGCCCGCGACGTGGACCGCATCCGCGCGGCGCTCGGTGAGGAGAAGATCTCCTACTGGGGCCAGTCCTACGGCACGTACCTCGGCACCGTCTACGCGTCGCTGTTCCCGGAGCGCGCCGATCGGGTGGTCCTGGAGGGCAACGTCGACCCCACGAAGGTCTGGGCCGACGCGAAGGGCAACTGGGGCAAGGCCATGTCGGAACGCTTCCCCGACGCGGCCGAGGTCGCCGCGGCCCAGCACGCCGCGCTCGGGCTGGGCGGCACCGTCGACGAGGTGACCCGGACCTACCTCGCACTCGCCGACCGCCTCGACCGCGCCCCCGCGCCCGTCCCCGGCACCCGGTTGGCCCTGACGGGTTCGATGCTGCGCACTGTCACCTACAGCCTCCTGCTGGACAACGAGAGCCTGCCGGTGCTCGCGCAGTTCTGGAAGGCCGCCGCCGGGCTGGCCGACGGCGCGCTCACCGAGGCGGACGGCCGGGTGCTGGGGCAGGTGTTCGCCGCGCCGCCGCCGACCCCGGGCGTGCCCGCCGACAACCAGGCCACCATGTTCCTGGCGCTGACCTGCGGTGACGCCTCGTGGTCCGACGACGTCGACGAGTACGCCCGCCGCACCGCCGAGGACCGCGCGGCCTGGCCGCTCACCGCCGGGATGCCCGCCAACATCTGGGCGTGCGCGTTCTGGCCGAAGCCGATCGAGGAGCCCGTCCGCGTGACGGGCGAGGGGCCGCGCAACACGTTGATCCTGCAGAACCGCAGGGACAACGCCACGCCGTGGGAGGACGGCCTCGGGCTGCACGAGGTCCTCGGCGAGCGGGCGGCTTTCGTCGGCGCGGACAACGGCGGGCACTACGTCTACCACCGGGGCTCCGCGTGCGTGGACGAGGCGACGGTGGCGTTCCTGACCACCGGCCGGCTGCCGGACGGGAAGGTCCACTGCACCGACGTCGCCCCGCGGTGACCGGCGGCGGGTGCCGGTGGCCGGGCCGGTGCCCGGCCACCGTTCCGCTCCGCGACGGCGAGCCGGGCCCTCAACTCCCGGCCGAGCCCGACGGCCGGGTGCCCGGGGTGTTCGCCGCCCAGTCCGCGAAGCTCGTCGTCGGCACACCCACGTGCGCGGCGAACCGCGGACGCGCCGGCGCGGGATGGGCGCTCATGTGCCGCTGCGCCTGGAACAGCGCCGCGGGGAGGCCCTCCGCGCGGACGTGGTCCGGACCGGAGGGCAGTTCGACGTCGGTCCCGAGCACCCGGGACAGGACGTGTGCGGCGTCGCGGAAGCTCAGGACGTCACCGGCCAGTTCCAGTTCGACACCGTGGAAGCGCTCCGGTTCCGCGAACGCGGCGGCGGCAGCGGTTCCGATGTCGTCCACCGCGACGAAGGGGAGCGCCACGTCGAGGTCCACGGCGACGGCGAGCCGGTTCGAGGTCAGGTCGGCGAAGTAGGGCGACGGGCGGACGAAGTTCTCCATGAACGTGGCCGGCCTGAGGATCGTCCACCGCGGGAAGCCCGCGGTGCGCACGAGGTCCTCGACCGCGGCCTTGGCGCGGTAGTAGTGCCGCGTGAAGGAGCCCCAGCGCTGTTCGTCGAAGCGCTCGACGTCGATGGTGCCGGCGCCCGAGACCGAGGTGTGCACCACGTGTTCGACCCGCGCCCCGCGGGCGGCCTCGACCAGGTTGCGGCCGTGGCGGAGTTCGGAGTCGCCCGGCGAGCCGGTGATGTCGGGCGTCTGCACGGAGAACACCGCGTGGGCGTGGTCGAGGGCCGCTTCCAGCGACGGGACGTCGTCCAGGTCGCCTCGCACGAGAACGGCCCCGAGCTCGCGCAGGGCGGAGGCGCGCTCGGTGCCGGTGTCCCGCACCAGGGCGTGGACCGGGACGCCGGAGGCGAGCAGCGCGCGGGCCACGGCGCCTCCCTGCCTGCCGGTCGCCCCGGTGACCAGCACGAACGACTGCGATGTTGGCACGACGATGCTCCGATCAGAAAGTGGGGTGGCACCCCGTTTTATTCGGGCTACAATATGGGGTGCCACCCCACTTGTCTACCGAGAGGTCGTCCTGATGGCGAGCAGCGGGCTCAAGGCGCCGCGGGCGGACTGGCAGCGCAACCACGAGCGGCTCCTGGCGGCGGCCCGACCCCTCGTCGCCCGGGACGGGGACCGGGTCTCCTTCGAGGAGATCGCCCGCGAGGCCGGCGTGGGTTCGGCCACGTTGCACCGGCACTTCCCGTCCCGGCGCGCGTTGTTCGACGAGGTCTTCGGCGAGGCCGTCGAGCGCTTGCGCCGGCGAGGTGAGGAACTGACCGGCGGCGACCCCGGCACGGGGCTCCTCACGTGGCTGGAGGAGCTGACCGCGTCCGCCGTGGAAACCCGTGGCCTGACCGCTGCGCTGGAGGCCGACGAGGGGTCGCCGTCCACGTCGGGCTGCCACGCCGTCGTGCGGGGGGCGACCGTGCGCCTGGTGGACCGGGCGCTCGCGGTGGGCGCCGTCCGACCGGGGATCTCACCGGACGACCTGCTCGTCCTCGTGACCTCCATCTCCCTGACCGCCGCGAGCGACCCGGCGGCGGCACGCCGCCTGCTCCGCCTCGTCTTCGACGGCGTCAGGTCAGGGTGCGCCGTCCACGGGGAGGGTGACCCGGACCGTGGTGCCCCGGCCGGGGGTTGAGGTGACGTCGACCGTGCCGCCGTGCGCGGTGGTGATCGCCTCCACTATGGCCAGGCCCAGGCCGGACGAGCCGCCGCTGCCGCGACCGCGGCCGGGGTCGGCGCGGTAGAAGCGCTCGAAGACGTGCGGCAGGTGCTCGGGGTCGATCCCGTCGCCGGAGTCGCGGACCGCGATCGTCACCCCCGCGTCCTGGCGGGTGACGGTGACCGCGACCGGCGTGCCGGGCCCGGTGTGCTGGACCGCGTTCCCGACGAGGTTGCGCAGGACCTGCTGGATGCGCGGGCCGTCCGCGTCGACGACCGCTTCCGCCACCCCGTGCAGGCTGATGGCCCGGTCGGGGCTGACGACCCGGGCGTCGTCGACGACCTCGCCGGCCAGCGCGACCACGTCCACCGGCTCGCGGTCCAGCGGGCGGGCCGCGTCGAGGTGGGCCAGCAACGCCAGTTCGTCGACGAGCAGCCGCATCCGGCCCACCTCGGCCTGGAGCCGTTCCACGGCGTGGTCGAGCCGGGCGGGGTCGTCCAGGGCGCCTTGGACGTACAGGTCGATCCAGCCCTGCATGGTCGCCAGCGGCGTGCGCAGCTCGTGGCCCGCGTCGGCGACGAAGCTGCGCAGCCGCTCCTGGGCCCGCCGCCGGTCGTCGAACGCCCGCTTGACCGCCGTGGCGACGGCGGCTTCCGGCCCGGCCAGCAGCAGGACGAGGGCGAGCCGCCACCGGGAGGGCCGGTTCACCTCCGCACCGCCCGCAGGTTGTACCCGAACCCCCGCACGGTGTGGATCAGCGAAGGCCCCCCGGAGTCGATCTTGCGGCGCAGGTTCGAGACGAACCGCTCGACCACGCCCGTGTCGCCGCCGAAGTCGTACTGCCAGACGTGCTCCAGGATCTGGGCCTTGGAGACCACCCGCCCCGAGTTGGCCAACAGGTAGCGCAGCAGCCGGAACTCGGTGGGGGGACAGTTCGACCGGGCGCCCGTCCCGGGTCACCTCGTGCCGGACCTCGTCCAGCACCAGGTCGCCGCAGCGCCACGTGCCCCCCGGCGCCGCCGGCGGCACGCGGCGGGAACGCCGCAGCAGCGCCTCCAGCCGCGCGGCGACCTCCACCACGTGGAACGGCTTGGTGAGGTAGTCGTCGCCGCCGAGGCGCAGCCCGCGCACGCGGTCGTCCAGCTCGTCGCGGGCGGTCAGGAACATCACCGGCACGTGCACCTCCCGCGTGCGCAGCAGGTGCAGCAGGTCGAAGCCGTTCGTGCCGGGCAGCATCACGTCCAGCACGATCGCGTCGGGCGGGCGGGCCTCGATCGCGCCCAGCGCGGCCGGCACGTCACCGACCGCCTCGACCTCGAACCCCGCGAAGCGCAACGCGGACAGCAGCAGCTCCCGCAGGCCGGGGTCGTCGTCCACCACCAGAATGAAGTCCACGCCCCCATCACACCACCCCGGCGGGGACGGGCGGCCCGGCTCGGCCGAACCTGACGGTTCGCTGCCGGTTGCCTGACGGTCGGCCTGGACCGATGGCGCCCCCGACCGGCTGCTCCTAGCGTTTTCCCCGGCACACCAACGAACAGAGGGGGAACGACGATGACCGGGACCACCCGTCGTGGGTTCATCGCCGGCACCGCGGCCGTGGGCGGGGCCGCGCTGATCGGCAGCCCGACCGGCGCGGCCGCGGCGACGACCGGGGGCGCGCGCGACTCGGCGTTGATCGCGCCGGGCGACGCCCGCTACGAAGACCTCGTGCTGCGCCGGACGAGCGAGCGCTTCTTCCCCCGGCCCGCGTGCTTCCGCCTGCCCACCACGACCGAGCAGGTCGTGCGCGCCGTGGACGACGCGGTGCGGGCGGGCAAGCGGGTCACCGTCCGCAGCGGCGGGCACTGCTACGAGGACTTCGTGGGCGACGGCGCGGAGGTGGTCATCGACCTGTCCGCGATGCGGCAGGTCGCCTTCGACCGGCGCCGCGGCGCGTTCGTGATCGAGCCGGGCGCCACCCTGTGGTCGGTGTTCGAACGGCTCTACCTCGGCTGGGGCGTCACGATCCCCGGTGGGCAGTGCGGGGGCGTGGCCGCGGGCGGGCACGTCCAGGGCGGCGGCTACGGCCCGCTGTCCCGGCGGTTCGGCTCGGTGGTGGACCACCTGTACGCCGTGGAGGTCGTCGTGGTGGACCGCTCGGGACGGGCGCGGGCGGTGGTCGCGACCCGCGAGCCGGACGACGCCAACCGGGACCTGTGGTGGGCGCACACCGGTGGCGGCGGCGGGAACTTCGGCGTGGTCACCCGGTACTGGATGCGGTCGTCCGGCGCCACCGGCGACGACCCCGCCCGCCTGCTGCCGAAGCCGCCCGCCGTGACGCTGGGCGCCACCCTCGGGTGGAACTGGCGGGACGTCACCGAGGAGTCGTTCCACCGCCTGCTGCGCAACTACGGCGAGTGGCACGAGCGCAACAGCGCACCCGACTCCCGCTACGCGAGCCTCTTCAGCCCCCTGCTGATCACCCGGCGCAACACGGGCGCCGACCCGGGCTGGTTCGTCATGGTGGCCTCGTTGGACGGCACCCTGCCCGACGCCGACCGGCTGCTGCGCGACCACCTCGCGGAGATCGGCGAAGGTGTCCCGGGCACGACCGTGGTGCGACCGCCGCACCGGCTGCCGTGGCTGGCGTCGGTGAAGGCCGGGTCGCTGAGCCAGTCCGACGAGTCCGGGACGTTCAAGGCGAAAGCGGCCTACCTGCGGAGGCGGTTCACCGACGAGCAGATCAGGACCGCCTACACCCAACTGACGAGCACCGATCACGACAACGAGCGCGCGATGCTGCTGTTGCTGTCCTACGGCGGCCAGGTCAACACCGTGGCGCCCGACGCGACCGCCGTGCCGCAGCGGGACAGCATCATGAAAGCGGTCTACACCGTCACCTGGACCGACCCGGACGGCGAGCGGGCGAACCTGGACTGGATCCGGCGCTGGTACGGCGAGATGTACCGGGACACCGGAGGCGTGCCGGTCCCCGACGGCGTGAACGACGGCTCCTACATCAACTACCCGGACGTCGACACCCTCGACCCGCGGTGGAACAGGTCCGGGGTCCCGTGGCACGCCTTGTACTACAAGGACAACTACCCGAGGCTGCAGCAGGTCAAGCTGCGCTGGGACCCGCGCGACGTGTTCCACCACGCCATGTCGATCAGGCTCCCGCACTAGGGACGAGTCCGCCGATCCGGGCCCCCGTCGTCCGGGGCGCCGAACCAGCGGGCCGCGCTCCGGGCGAACCCGTCGAGTTCGGGGGCGTCTTCGGCGGCCCAGGCCACGACGCCGTCAGGGCGGACCAGCAGGGCGCGCTGCCCGAGGTCGTTCCGCGCCTCGCCCGCGGCGTACCGGACCCTGCCCGCCCACCCCCGGGCGGTGTCCCGCAGCGCGCGGTCGCCGCCGAAGTCGAGCGCGACGCCCTGGCCCTGCCGCATCAGCTCGCCGAGGCGGGTGCCGTCCTCGAACCGGAAGTCGGGGGCGGTCCGGCCCACCAGCGGGTGCCCGCTGCCCAGGTCGTAGCGGTGGAACAGGCCCGATGTCCTCCGGTGCACGTGCGTCGTGCCGTCGGCGGTGCTCAGCAGGTCGTGGACCAGCCGCCGCAGCGCGGGTGCGTGGGAGCCCGGTCGCATGACCGCCGACTGGGCACGTGACCAGTCGAGCACCGAGGCGCCGACCGGGTGGCGCGCGCGGGTGTAGGTGTCGAGCAGGTCGTCGGGCGCGTGCCCGCGGGCGGTGGCGGCGAGCTTCCAGCCGAGGTTCACGGCATCGCCGAGGCCGAGGTTGAGCCCTTGACCGCCGAGCGGGGAGTGGATGTGCGCGGCGTCGCCCGCGAGCAGCACGCGTCCCTCGCGGTAGGTCGTCACCTGCATCGCGCGGTCCGTGAAGCTCGACGCCAGGTGGACGTCGGTCAGCGTCACGTCGGTGCCCGTGATGCGGCGCAGGACCGCCTGGAGGTGCTCGCGGGTCGGCGGTGCGGAGCGGTCGAACCCGCCGCCGTCGAAGTCCATCATGCCCAGGTGCCCCTCGAAGGGCGTCCTCAGGTACATGCCGCGGGGCGTCAGGGTGAAGCCGAGCGGCAGTTGCCGCGGGTCGGCGAAGGTGACGTGCGCGGCGTAGCCGGTGAACAGCGGATCCGTGCCGACGAAGTCGAAGCCGACGAGCTCGCGGACCGCGCTGCGGCCGCCGTCGCACCCCACCAGCCAGCGCGCCCGGTGCTCCCGTCCGCCCGCCGCGGCGACCACGGACTCGTCGTCCTGGCGCACGGCCGTGACCGGCGCACCCCGGACGATCTCCACGCCGAGGTCGGCCGCCCACGAGGAGAGCACCGCCGAGACCGCCTCGAGGCTGGTCATGAAGCCTTCCATCGCCGGGCCGGGCAGCCGGGAGGGCAGTGCGGACGTGTCGACGTCGGCCGCGTCGAGGGCCATCCCGGCGAAATGGCCCACGCTGCGGGGAGCCGGCGCTTCGACGGCTCCCGGGGGCGCGCCGACCTGCTCCTCGTCGGCGCCGGAAGCGCTCACGACCGCCGCGAGCAGCCCTCGGCGGTGGAACGCCTCGGCCGACCCGGCGGACAGGCCCCGCAACCCGAGCGGGAGCGCCTTCAACGGCGAGCCGGGTTCCCGGTCCCGTTCGAGGACCAGCACCGAGCAGCCGGACAGGGCCAGCTCGCCCGCCAGGAACAAGCCGACCGGGCCGCCGCCGACGACCAGCACGTCACGCACGGGGGAGTCCCTCCCGGGGAGCGGGTGACCCGGGCAGGGCGGGTCGGCGGAGGTGGGTCAGGCCGGCGAGGACGATGCCGATGCCGGTGAGGAACTGCTCGCGGTCGTCGTGGTCCCTGGCCTGGTCCACGACGGCGTGCAGGAACGGGTAGTCCTCGACGTCGAGCCCCCGCCACGCCGTCGACACCGCGTCGAAGAACTCCTCGCGGTCCGCGTCGTGCCGACCGCCCGGGGTGTCCCCGCCGACGCGGGTGTTCTGGCTGACCGCGCCGAGGACGTAGTGCACGAGCGTCGCCGTCGCGTCGAACCAGGAGGCCCGCGGGACGCCCAGCGCGCCCACCTGGCGGCCGAGCCTCTCGAAGATCTCCACCGCCACCGGCCCGGCCGGGTTCCGGACGACCTGGAGGGTCAGCCGCGTGGCGAGCCACCGGTGTTCGGCCATGGCGTCGAACAGGGCCAGCGCGACCCCGCGGACCTCGTCCTCGGGCGTGGCCCCGGCCCGGGCCGACCTGGCCGTGAGCGCCGCCGTGACGACCGTTTCCGCCGCGGCGTCCAGCAGCTCCTCCCTGGAGCCCACGTGGTGGTAGACGGCCCCGGACCCGGTGGCCAGCCGTTCGGTCATCGCCCGGACCGTCAGCGCCCCCTCGCCGCCCGAGTCGAGCAGGTCGATGGCGGCACCGAGGATCTGCTCCCGGGAGAGCACTTGATTGCGCCGGCCGGGACGGCGGGCTCGGGTGGTCACCCGGCCACGCTAACAGTCTTGGAGCACTGCACCAAGTTGGTGCAGCGCTCCAAATCGGGTCGTGGGCCACCCCGAGGGGGAACCGGGTGTGCTGCGGGCCTGGCCGGTCGTGCGGTCGCCGTCGCCGCCCGGTGCCTGCGGGCTCCCGCAGGCCGAAGTGGAATGTCCACATCGGACTCTCCAGGCTCGCGCCCGTCATGGGATGATCCTGTCGAGGGGTGATCGGGCTCCGGTGGGCGCGCCCATGATGAGGTGCGGGTTCGTCCCCGCGGGCAGGTATGCCGAAGGGCGGCGGCGGGCCGCCGGGGAGCGCGGACCACGCGGTGCCGCCCTTCCCGGGGCGGGAGGGGCCCGGGGCACCTGCGGTTGCTCAAAAGTGCAAGGTTCGTTGCGGATGATCTTCACCCGTCCCGCTCGCCGGTAGCCTGAAGTCATGATCGATAGGGCACGGCCGCGAGCCGACGCTGCTGCCGGTGCTCGCGGAAGTGCGGGTGGCGCGCGGTGAAGGCGGTCTTCTGGGGCGTGGCCGAGTTCCAACTCGGCCCGGTAAGCGGGGGTGGTTCGCGGTGCGGGCGAAGCGGATCGGGATTGCTCGGGTGACGGCGGTGCCGAGTCGGGGTGGCGCTCGGCCCCACTCGCGGCCGGCGGGTAGAACTCCTCGCTGAGCTGTTCGATCCGCGGGAGCGGCGCGCAGCGAACCCGAGCGGGCGGGTGATCCCGAACCAGGTCCCGGACCGGCCGCGGGGTCGACGCGGTCGCCTTCCGGGTTCGTTGAGGTGCCGTGGCGCACCACGCCCTCGTCCACCGCCGCGACCTCGGGGTCGGCACCCTGTCCGACAGGACTTCTCGCAGGACAAGACCGATGTGGCGAGGTGTTCGGAGTTCCTGCCGAGCGGAAGTTCCGGCTCCGCAAGACGGAGGGATCGTGCATGATCGAACGAGAGTCTGAACTCGCTGAGCTGACCGCGGCTTTCGCCGAGTCCGCCACCGGGGGTGTGCGCGTCGTCGTGCTCCAGGGGGTCGCCGGGACGGGCAAGACGGCGCTGATCGACGAGTTCGGCGACCGGGCCCGTGACGCCGGGGCGCGGCTGCTCCGCGCCAGCGGGGCGCCGACCGAGTGCTCGCTCTCCCTGGGCATCGTGCGCCAACTGCTCGCCGGTGAGGTGTTCGACCGCGACACGGCGGCGGTCGTCGGCGGTCTGCTCGACCACCGGCTGCTCGCCGACGCGGCATCCGACGGGGTGAGCCGGTCCCGGGTGCTGGACGGGCTGGCGACGGCGGTGCTGGAGCTGGCCGAGCGGGGCCCGGTGGTGATCGCCGTCGACGACACCCAGTACATCGACGCGTTCTCCCAGGACTGGCTCATCTACCTGATCCGCCGGGCCGGGCTCGCCCGGATCCTGATCGTCCTCGGCTGGCGCGACGGCACCGAGATCTCCCCGAGCAACTCCCGCCTGCTCTGCGCCGAGTTCTCCCAGCAGGCCTACTTCCGGCGGCTGCTGCTGACCCCGCTGTCGCCGGGCGGCGCCGCCGAGCTGGTGGCCGGGCGACTCCCCGGCCCCGGCGCGACGGAACCCGCCGCGGAGGCGCACCGGCTCACCGGTGGCAACCCGCTGCTCCTGCACGCGTTGCTGGAGGACGGTCGGGCCGCCACCGGCGGCGGTGGCCCACCGGCCGAACCGGGCGCGGGGCCCGGGTTCGAGCGGGCCGTCCAGCTCCTCCTGCGCCGGTGCGACCCGGTGACGCTGCGGGTCGCGGGCGCGATCTCGGTGATCGACGAGCCGTCGCAGCTCGCGCTGCTCGGCTGGCTCGTCGACGCCGCGCCGGACCGGATCGCCGCGGCGACGCGCGTGCTGACCCAGATCGGTCTGGTGGAAGCGGGCCGGATGCGGCACGCGGCCATCGCCGGCGCCGTGCTCAACACCTTCTCGGCCGCTGATCGGTCCGAGCTGCACTGGCGCGCGGCGGACCTGCTCAAGGCCTGCGGCGCGGACTCCTCGACGATCGCGGAGCACGTCGTCGCCTCCGGTCGCCTGGACGAACCGTCGGCCGTGCCGAACCTGGTCGAGGGGGCGCAGCAGGCGCTGGAGAAGGGCGACCCGCGGCGGGCCACGGAGCTGCTGCGGCTGGCGTACCAGGTGGACACCGACGCCCGGCGCAGGGCGGAGACGCTGGCCCTGCTGCTGCGGGCGGAGTGGCGGGTCGACCTGGGCGCCTCGGTCGGCCACCTGCCCGAGCTGACCGACGCGATGCTGAGCGGTCGGCTCCGGGACCGGCACGCGACGATGCCCATCATCATCATGCTGGCCCAGGGGCGGGTGGCCGACGTCCGCTCCGTGCTCTCCCGGCTGGAGTCCGACTCGTCGCCGGACTCCCGGCCTCCGTGGGAGTTCGAGGTGATGCGGATGTGGCTGGCCGACATGTACCCGGGCACCTTCCGCCGAGAGGTCGACGAGAGCAGGGCGAACGGCACGCCGGTCATGCCCCCGGGCGCCATCGGTTATCGACTGCTCGAGCACTTCCGGAGCACCCACCACCAGGGGGCGAGCGCGGAACGCCTGGGCCAGGCGGACGAGGCGTTCTGGCAACAGCCGCTGACCGAGATCAACCTGCTCCCGGTCATCCTCGCGTTGTGCACGATGATCTACGCCGAGCGCCTGGAGGAAGCGGAACGGCGGTGCCGGGAACTGATCCAGACCTGCCTCGACCTCCGAGAGCCCACCTGGCACGCGCTGTTCTACGCGATCGCGGCGGAGATCGCCTTGCGCAGGGGCTCGCTCGGCGTCGCGGCCACCTGGGCCGCCGCCGCGCTCGAGATCATCCCGGTCGCCGAGTGGGGCGTGCTGGCCGGCGTGCCGCTGGGCACCCTGCTGACGGCGCAAACGCTGCAGGGCAAGCACGACGAAGCGGCGCGCACGCTCGCCCTGCCGGTGCCGGACGTGATGTTCGAGACGCCGTTCGGCTTGTCCTACCTGTTGGCGCGCGGCCGCCACTACGTCGAGCGCGGGCTCGCGCAGGTCGCCCTCGACGACTTCCAGGCCGTCGGCGACCTGCTCGACCGGTGGGGGATGGACCGGCCCGGGGCGTTGCCGTGGCGCACCGAGATGGCAGCCGCCCACCTGCAACTCGGGGACCGCGAGGCGGCCGCGCGCCACGCCCGCGAGCAGCTGCGGCGGATCGGGGAGGACGGCCACCTGCGGGTGCACGGGCGCACCTTGCGGCTGCTGGCGGCGACCCGGGAACTGCCCCTCCGGCCACCGCTGCTGCACGACGCCGTGGACGTCCTGCACCGGAGCGGGGACAAGTTCGAGCTGGCGAGCGCGCTCGCCGCCCTGCACGACGCGTACACCCAGCTCGGCGAGGCCGGCCGGGCGCGGTCGGTGGCGCGCAAGGTCAACAGCATCAGGCAGGCGTTCTTCGTGGAACAGCCCGGTCGGCCGACCGGCGCGCCGGACGTGCTGGAGGAGGCGGAGGTCGACATGCTCGTGCTCAGCGACGCGGAGCGCAGGGTCGCCAAGTTCGCGGCCAAGGGCATGACCAACCGGGAGATCGCCGGCAGGCTCTACCTCACCACCAGCACGGTCGAGCAGCACCTGACCCGGATCTACCGCAAGCTGGGCGTCAGCTCGCGGGTGCAGCTGCTGTCCCGGCTCGGGCCTCAATCGGTCCTCCCGCGTCAGGCCCGCGGCGAAGCCTCCGCCTGAGAGGGCGTCCGGCCGCCCATCGCCCGCGCATCCGCCGGCCCGCGCGGACGACGGGTTTCACCTGACCGGTGACCGATTCACCTCGATGACGCAGTACCGGCCGGTCCGGCGGCGGCCGAACGGGCGACGTGCGGCGGGCGTTACCGGGAATCCCTCACACGGTCGAGCGGTTCGCGCGACGGCCACCTCCGCTGTGCGACAGGGGTGAACCCCGCCATCGATCTTGCTCGCTTGCACAGCCACGCCAACTGGACAGTATGGACGGACGGCGACGCCCGCCGAACCCGGAACGGGAACCGCTGCGCGGGCACCCGTTCCGGGAGCCGCCGCGAGCCGTCGCCGCCAACTCCACTCCGGAGGTGTCCCATGTCCAGCGCACCCTCGTCCACCCGCGCCGGAGCCGACCTCGACAGCGGAGCCGGCGCGGCTCCCGACACCGGCCCCCGCACGGCGCCCGCACTCCCCGTCTACCACAGGCCGTTCACCGTGGTCTCCGACAGCGCGCTCGTCAGCGAACCCGTCACCGGCATCGACCTGACGTTCGACGCCATCCCCTCGCTGAACCCGGTCGCCACCTACCACGACCCGGCCGGTGGGCTCAGGGCGTCCGTCGTGCTCGACGGGCGGGTGCGCACGGTCCGGCGCGACACCACGAGCGGCCACTGGGTGCTGGGACCGCCGGCGGCGGGCGACGCCTGGATCGGCGTGGTCGTGCTGCGACTGCCGGACGGTCGGTTGTGGACGGTCGCGCAGGGCGCTTCGACCACGGCCTTCTTCCGGCACGACGGCGACGGGTTCGTCAAGGTGCACGAGGAGAAGGTCGGGCTGGTCGACCTGGTCGTGATCTACCCACCCGCGGCCGGTCCGAGGTCGCCGTCGCTGTTCGGGGTGGACCCGCACGGCAACCTGGTCCGGTACCAGCCCGCCGGGGGCGACAAGTGGAAGCGCTCCGGTTACGACTTCGGCGGCAAGCTCAAGGACCGGCGGTACGTGGTCGTGCCGTTCGACGCCCGGTCGCTGGAGGTCGGCTACTGCGACGGGGTCGATCTCGTGCGCGTCGGGGTGGAGGGCGACAAGAAGCACTCGACGGACAAGACGCGGTTGCCCGGATCGGACGTGGTCGCCTGGGGTGGCTTCGTGGACGGCGCGTCGAGCACCGGGTACCTGTGCATCACTTGGAAGACGAGACGGCTGCACCAGTTCGCGGGCGGCCGGTGGACCGACCTCGGGATCACCGCGGAGGCCGTCACCACCACCGCGGACGGCGCGGGGCTGCTGAGGGCCTACGTCGACGGCGACGGCGACCTGTCGCTGCTCAGGCAGACGGGGTGGGGCGCCGACGGCCCGGTGTGGTCCGCCGGCGCGGATGGCGCGCCGGTCGCGGTGCCCCTCGGCAAGCGGAACAGGTTCCTGTTCCCCGACCCGCTGCACCAGGGGTCGCCGGTCTTCTTCGCCCTGGATTTCAGCAACCGAATGGTGATCTTGAGCCAAGACCCGGACACGGGGCAGTGGCGCCGCGAGGTCGTGCGGCTGGCGGACACCAACGCCGCGCGGACCCGGCGCTGGCGCACCAGGGTCACCGTCCGCGACGCCGCCGGCACACCGGTCGCGAACCACCCGGTGCGGGTGCGCACGACGAGCGCGGCCGAGGTGACCGTCGGCTCCCGGACCGCGCGGCTGGGGCCGCGCCGCGACGAGGTGCTGATCGCGCGCACCGACCGGTTCGGCGCGCTGACCGCGTCCACCCAGGCCCACAGCCTCGCCCCGCCCGCGATCCTGGTCACCGGCGACGGCCTGCCCGAGGGCGCGCAGATCCACCCGGAGCACGGGATCCGCGACTACCTGTCGGGCCTCGCGCCGCTGGCGGACCGCGGCCCGCTCACGGCGGAGGCGTTGCGCGCCGCCAAGGTCGGCGGCACCCCCCTGGTGCCGAGCACGACCTGGTCGGCGTCCCTGACGCCGCAACTGGCCGTGGCGCACCTGCGCGACCTCATGGCGCTGGGCAACCCGAGCATGCCCCGCCCCACGTCGTCGTGGGTGCTGGAGACCGGCGCGGGCGGCGAGGTGTCGCTGCGCCGGGTCGACACCGTGCCGGAGGGCTTCCTCGGCGACCTGGGGCGGCGCTTCGGCGACGTGGTGAGCGGGCTGCTCGCCGGTGTCACCGACGTGGCGCGGCTGACGCTGAACGCGGCCGACGGCACGGTCTCGCTGGCCCTGCGGATCGCCGGGAAGGTCGTGGACCTCGGCCGGTTCGCGGTCGTGACCGCCTCGGACTCCGTGGACCTGTTCCTGAGCGCGATGCGGGCGCTGGGCGCGCTCACCTCCCGGGTGATCGACTGGCTGGTCCACCGGTTCCCGTTCGCCGACATCTGGGCCACCGCCCACGCCGTCGAGGGCGTGCTCGACCGGACGCCCACCGAGGTCGTCGCCCAACTGCAGCGGGTCAGGGCCGTCGCGCTCCAGCGGATGACCGACTTCGCCCGGACCGACCTCGCCGGCCAGTTCGACCGGCTCATCGGGAAGGTGCGCGGCAGCACGGTCGGCGACGTGAAGGGGTCCGGGCACGACCCCGTGCCGCCGGTCGTCGGCAGCGGCGGGGCGCAGGTGGGAGCCGTCACCGACACCCTCGACCTGAGGGCGTCGATGCCCGCGCACTTCCTGTTCGACCGCGTCCAGGCCGCCGAGGGCGAGCTGGGCGCGCGGCTGCTCGCCGAGGTGCCGGCGGGCACCGGTGACCTGCGGAAGGCCGTCGATTCGGCGATCGCGGCGATCACCGGGCAACTGTCCCGCTGCCACGACGCCGGCCAGGCCTTCGCCGAGGCGGTGGCGAGCGAGCTGGACGGCACCGGCGGCAGCCTGGAGCAGGTCGCGCTCACCGCCCTGCTGACGGCGCTGCGGGAGCTGGCCCTGGCCCTGGTGGAGATCGCGGAGGCCCTGGTCGACGCGTTGATCGACGTCCTGGTGAAGCTGGGCGGGATCGCCGCCGGGCTGCTCGCCGCCAAGGTCGACGTCGGGCCGGTCCGGGACGTGGTGACGTGGATCGCGGACGAGGCGGGGGTGCCGGTCGACCAGCGCGGCCCGGTCACCCTCAAGACCCTGGTCGGGCTGCTGGTCGCCTTCCCCGCCGTGGTCGCGCGGCACGCGCTCGGCGGCACGCCCGACCGGCCGGAGCCCGACCGGCCGGTGGCGACGGCGTCACCGGTGACGGGCAAGGCGCTCGACGTCGCGACGACGGTGGTGGCGACCGCCCTGGAGTTCGGCAGCGACCTGCTGCCGCCGCCCACGACTCCCGCGGACAAGGCCGTGACGAGCACGATCAGCGCCCTGCTGCTGGGGAACACGGCGTTGTCGCTCGGCCTGGCCTGGCCGTTCACCGCGTCCCCGCCCGGCGACGCCCCGACCGACGCCCCCGGCGACACCGCGTCCGGCCTGGCGATCGCGAAGTGGTCGGTCGAGGGCCTCTCGTTCCTGGTCGACGCGCTCACGATGTACGCGAGCAGCAAGCGGGGCAACGTCCTGCTGGTGGCCAAGCTGGAGGACGTGTACGGCGTGTGGCTCGACACCGCCGCCGGCCTCGGCTCCCTCGTCCTCGGGGTGGCCGGGTGCGCGGCCCGGCCGTCGGCGTCCTGCGCGCGGTGGGTCAACAGCGCCGTCGCCCCGGTCCCGGTGGTCCTCGCGTTCCTGCGCTCCCCCCTGTTCCGGGAGGAGATGCTCGCGGTCAAGGTCGGCGTCAGCTACGCCGCGGGGGTCGCGACGGTCGTCACCCGGGTCCTGATGGACGACTGAGGCGTGTCCGGCGGGTCGGGTCGGGTCGGGCCGGTGCGGGCGGCGCCGACCTACCCGCCGGACACGCCTCGGGCGGCGGCCCGCCGGTCCAGCCACCCCAGGATCGCCCGGTTCGTCCCGCCCGGCTCTTCCTGCTGGATCCAGTGACCGCAGTCCAGGCCGACCACTTCCACGTCGGGCACGAACTCCGCCAGTCGATCGAACCTCGGGATCGTGTCGCGGTCGCCGTAGATCATGAGCGCGGGTTGCCGGATGACCGGATCCACGTCGGCGAGCAGGTGCCAGTTGCGGTCGAGGTTGCGGTACCAGTTGATGCTGCTCGTGAAGCCCGTCGATTCGAAGGCGGAGACGAAGACGGCCAGTTCGCCGTCGCTCATGACGGGCTCGCCGAGGGGTTCCTCCGCCCTGGCGAGGTCGATCATCACCATGCCCGGCTCAGGCGGTGCCGGGGGCTGGTCCTTGCGGAACAGGTTGCGCAGGAACCGGGCGGTGTGCTCGTCGAGCACGGCGTCCGCGACGCCCGGCTGCCGGTTGAAGTGGACGAAGTAGAAGTCGGCGCCGAGCGCGGCCTCCATGGACTCGATCCAGGGCACCTCCCCGCGCTCCTGGTAGGGCAGGCTCAACGCCACCACGCCGTTCACCCGGTTCGGGTGCAGCAGGGTCAGGCCCCAGACGACGAACGCGCCCCAGTCGTGGCCGACGAAGGTGGCGTCCTCGTAGCCGTAGTGGTCGAGGAGCGCGACGAGGTCACCCGACAGGTGCTCGAGGTCGTAGTCCGCCACCTCGGCAGGACGGGACGAGTTGCCGTAGCCCCGCTGGTTCGGGACGATGACGTGGTGGCCCGCCGCGGCCAGGACCGGCACCTGGTGGCGCCAGGAAAAGGCGTGCTCCGGCCAGCCGTGGCAGAGCACGACGGGATTTCCCGCGTTCTCCCGGCCCGCTTCGAAGACCTCGAGTTCCACACCGTTCACGGGGACCAGGGTGGGTTCGGGGAAGTCGGTCGGATCGAACATCGCGTTTTCTCCCTGTCGATCGAGGCGTCGGCGCGGCTGACGGCCGACGCGGTCATGTCGCCATCGTGCCGACCGAAACAGGTCATCCCCTGACCGGTTTCGCGTGGGAGTGTTGGCGGTGTGCGAGCCGACCGGTTGATGGCCATCCTCCTGCTGCTGCAACAGCGCGAGCAGTTGACGGCGGCGGACGTCGCCCGGGAGCTGGAGGTGTCCGAGCGCACCGCCCGCCGCGACTTCGACGCCCTGGCGATGGCCGGCGTGCCCGTCTACTCCATGCGGGGCCGGGGCGGTGGCTGGCGCCTCGTGGGCGGCGCCCGCACCGACCTGTCCGGGCTGACCGCGGGCGAGGCCCGCGCCCTGTTCCTGGTCGCCGGCCCGGCCTCGGCCGCGGCGCCGGCCGTGAAGGCGGCGCTGCGTAAGCTCGTCCGCGCCCTGCCGGAGCCTTTCCGGGTGCAGGCCGAGGCGGCGGCGTCATCGTTGGTCATGGACCCGCAGCGGTGGGGGGCGGGCCGGGTCGAGCACCGGCCGCCGCCCCGCTTCCTCGACGAGCTCCAGGACGCGGTGATCCGCGGCGTCCAGGTGCGGCTCGGCTACGTCGACGGCGACGGCGCCGAAACCGGGAGGACCGTCCACCCGCTGGGCATCGTCGCCAAAGGACCGTGGTGGTACCTCGTCTGCCACACCGACGCCGGCCGGCGGACCTTCCGGGTCGACCGCGTGTCGTCCGCCGACCCGACCGGCGACCCCGTGCGCCGACCCGACGACTTCGACCTCGCCGAGAGCTGGCGCGAGATCGCCGACGAGGTCGAGCGCAGGCGGACGCCCCTCGAGATCCAGGCGACCTGCACGCCCGACGGGATGGCCCGGCTCCGGATGGTGCTCGGCGACCGGCTCGAGGTCGGGGGTTCCACGGCCGACGGCCGCGTCGAGGTCGTGATCCGCGGCTACAACGAGTACGCGCTCGCCGGCGAGCTCGCCGGGCTGGTCGAGTGGATCGAGGTGACCGGCCCGGCGGGCGTGCGGGACCACCTGGCCTCGATCGGCCGCGCACTCGTCGAGCGGTACGGCTGAGACCCGCCCCGCGGCGCGGTGCGGGACGGGCGGGCTCAGTCGTGCGCGGTGGCCAGCGACCTGGTGCGCCAGGGGGCGATGTGCTCCGCGACCATCGCGTTCTTGGCCTCGAGGCGCTCGTAGGCGTCGCCGCCCACCAGCAGGTGCGAGGGCAGCTCCTCGCCGTCGGTCACCTCGACGATCAGCGCCGCGCCCTTGGCCGGGTCCCCGGGCTGGGCGTGGTTGAACGCGTCGATCCCGTCGCGCACCAGGTGGGCGGGGGTGCCGTCGTAGGCCGCCAGCCGCGCCTCGGCGACCGACCGGGAACCGGCGTCGAGGAGGTCGGTGCGGAACGCCCCGGGCTCGACGACCATGCTCTGGATCCCGAACGGACCCAGCTCGGCGGCGAGGGCTTCGCTGATGCCGGCCACCGCGAACTTCGAGGCGCTGTAGAGGCTCGCCCCGGGTTCGCCCTCGAACCCCGCCCGGGAGCCGATGTGCACGACCTTGCCGCGGCCGGCGGCGCGCATGGTCGGCAGGACCGCTCGCGTCACGTTGATCAGACCGAAGACGTTGACGTCGAACAGCGACCTGGCCTCGGCGTCGGTGATCTCCTCCAGCGCACCCACCAGGATGCGACCCGCGTTGTTGACCAGCACGTCGATCGTGCCGAACCGGTCGACGACCTGCGCGACGGCGCGGTCGACCTGGGCCTGGTCGGTGACGTCGAGGGTGACCGGGTGGCACCGCTCGGCGCCGCGCAGGTCGTCGGGCAGCGCGTCGACCCGCCGGGCGCCGGCGGCGACGTCGTGCCCCGCCCGCAGGGCGTGCCGGGCGATCTCGGCGCCCAGCCCCCGGGTGGCCCCGGTGATGAACCATGTCGCCATGACGGAAACGTCTCCTTCTGCCGGCATCGGTGCTCGCTCCACCACATATTCGCAGTCCCGGCCTCGGTTTCACGGGTATCGAGACCCCAGAGCTGCCGGGTAAAAAACCCCAGAGACGCGGTGCAAGATTAGGGGGGTGCTCACCGGCTTGGAGGTGGTCTACGTTGGGGCGCAGTTGGGGCGCAGCCGGATTCCGGAGGTAAATTCATGGCTAATGCCGATCGCGCGCCGGTCCTGATCTCTTTTCCGCCCGCGCCGTCAATTCCCCGCACCTCGGCGGAGCCGGACGAGCCGCCAATCCGCCGACCGGTCGCGGCGAGCGGGTCGCCCGCGCGGACCGCGGGCGCCGAGTCCTCCGCGGTGCTGACGTGACCGGCCTGCGCTTCGGCGCGTTCCTGCCCCCGATCCACCCGCTGGGGGAGAGCCCGACGTGGTGGCTGCGCCACGACCTGGACCTGATGGCGCACCTCGACCGGCTGGGCTTCGACGAGGCGTGGATCGGGGAGCACCACTCGACCGGTCGCGACATCATCGCCTCGCCCGAGATCTTCATCGCGGCGGCCGCGGAGCGCACCTCCCGGATCCGCCTCGGGACCGGCATGACCACGCTCCCGTACCACCACCCGCTGTGGGTGGCCGACCGGATGGTGATGCTCGACCACCTCACGCGTGGCCGCGTGATGTTCGGGGTCGGTCCGGGCTCCCTGCCCGCCGATGCCGCCATGATCGGCATGACGCCCACCGAGAGCCGCGAGCTCCTCGAGACCCACCTCGACGTCATCCAGCGGCTGCTGGCCGGTGAGTCGGTCACCACGACGGTCGGGAGCCACACGCTGGTCGACGCCACGCTGCAGCTGCGCCCGTTCACCGAGCCGTGCTTCGAGATCGCGGTGGCCGCGACGGCGTCGCCGACCGGTGCGCGCCTGGCCGGCAGCCGCGGGGTGAGCCTGATCTCGCTCGGGGCGACCATGAGCAAGGACGGGTTCGACGCGCTGGCGTACCACTGGGGGATCGCCACCGAGCGCGCCGCCCACGCGGGGCGGCCGGCGCCCGACCGCGCGACCTGGCGGCTGGTCACCGAGGTGCACGTCGCCGAGACCCGGGAGCAGGCGTACCGCGACGTCGAGTTCGGGCTGCGGGACTGGTTGGTGCACCTGAACGAGAACGCGGCCGTGCCCGGCCTCGCGCTGCCCACCGGCAGCACGCGGGACCTGATCGAGTTCGTCAACGAGTCGGGCCTGGGCGCGATCGGCACGGCCGACGACGTCCGCCGCCAGGTCCAGCGCATGGTCGACCAGTCCGGCGGGTTCGGCACCGTGCTGCTGCTGGCGCACGACTGGGCCGACCCGACGGCGTCGTGGCGCTCGTGGGGGCTGATCGCCCGGCAGGTCGCCCCGCACTTCCAGGGACCGGGGAAGACCCACGCCCAGTCGTCCCACGACGCCCGGGCCCGGATCCTCGCGCGGCGCGAGGAGGCGACCCTCGCGGCCGGCGCGGCGGTCGAGCACATGAACCGCAAGTACGCCGACGAGGTGGCCGGGAAGTCCTGACCGTGTCGTCGCGACACGTCAACAGGAAAGGGGCGCCGTGGACGCCGGCCTTGAAGTGAGCTGCCCGATGTGCGGAGGTCTCATCGAGGCGGTCGACGAAGAAGAACTCATCCGCTTGTCCCAGCTGCACACGCTCGATGCCCACCGCTACAACGTTCCCGCCGAACACGTTTTGGCCGCGATGACGCCCGGTGATGTCGGTCCCGACCGGGGAGAGGACCTGAGATGAACTCTGCACCGGCGGAATTCCCCGTCGTGGACTTCGACATGCTCGACCCTGCCTTCGCGCAGGACCCCTACGAGACCATGGGCGCGTGGCGGGCCCTGGGACCGGTCGTGTACAACTCCCGCCACGACCAGTACATGATCACGTCGTACCGCAACTGCGCGCGGGTGCTCGGTGACACCCGCTACTTCAACTCCGCGAACGTGCTCCCGGAGATGGAGAAGGCGTTCGGCGGGCCGACCTTCCTCGGCATGGACGGTTCCCGGCACCAGACGGTCCGCGAGATCTGGGCGCCGGGGTTCGAGCGCAAGGCCGTCGAGACCGACTGGCCGGCGAGGATCCGGGAAGTCGTGGACGTGTACGTGGGTCGATTCGTCGAACGCCTCCGTTCCGGCGAATCCCTCGACGCCCTCTCGGAGATGACGCGGATCATCCCCACCATCGTCACCGCCCAGTTGCTGGGCGTCGAGGAGGACGTGTACGAGGACTTCATCAAGTGGAGCGACGCGACGGCGGCGGTCCTCAGCGCACGGCTGGACTCGACCCCGAGGGCCCAGGAGATCTTCGCCGAGGGCGCCGCGGCGGCAGCCGCCCTGAACTCGTACATCGGCGACCTCGTCGGGAAGAACCGCGCGCTGGGGGAGTCCGACGGGACGCTGATGGCCCAGATGGTGTTCGACGACTTCGGGCCGTCCATGCCCGACCGGGAGATCATCGCGAACGGGACGATGCTGACGGTCGCGGCGAACGAGAGTTCCGCGCAGCTGATGGCGCTGGCCCTGTACGCGCTGGGACGCCACCCGGACCAACGCCGCGCGCTGGTCGCCGACAGGTCTCTCGTCCCGGCCGCGCTCGAGGAGGTCCACCGCTGGTTGACCCTCACGCAGTCGGTCCTGCGCGGTGCGTGCAGCGACGAGTCGCGGGTCGAGGGCGCCACGATCCCCAACGGGTCCGCGGTCATGCTCCTCCTGGGCTGCGCGAACCGCGATCCCGCCCGCTGGGGCAACCCGGACTCCTTCGACGTCTTCCGCCCCCGCAAGGCGCACCTCGGCTTCGGGTTCGGCCCTCACATCTGCCTCGGGGTCCACCTGGCCCGGCTGGAGATGAACATCTGGTTGAACCGGCTGCTGGACGAGCTGCCGGAGTACGAGTTCGCGGGCGAGGTCGAATTCGGCTCCGACTTCACGCTGCGCGGCCTCCGGGGGGTCCCGATCGCCGCGGCGTGACCGCTCTCCGGATCGGGGTGCGACGGCCGATGCGGAGGGGGGCGGGGGGGAAAGCGCCGGGGGCGGCGCC
>NZ_JBHWIE010000078.1:0-28187 GCF_042732085.1 Actinosynnema sp. NPDC059797 | reverse complement strand
CACCCGGGAGCGGCGCGCGGCCGCGCATCAGCTCACGACCTCGCACCGGACGACCCGGCTCACGACCCCGCCCCCGGCGGGGTGCGGCGCACCGGCACCCGGTGCCGCGGCTGCCGGATCTCCGGCGGCTTCGGCGGGTCCGGGATGGACAGCGTGACCGGCTCGCCCTTCACCACGCTGATGCGCTCACCGTGGTGGTAGGTGCGCACCGGCCCACCGGACAGCACCCGGTACGTGGCCCGCCCCGGCTCGACCTCCACCGCGAGCAGCGCGCCGCGGAAGGTCAACCGGAACGCCAACCCCTCCAACCCCGGTGGCAGCCGGGGCGAGAACGACAGCTCGCCACCGTGGTTGCGCATCCCGCCGAACCCCGCCACCAGCCCGGTCCACGCGCCCGCCAGCGACGCCATGTGCAGTCCGTTGTGGACGTTCTTGTGCAGGTCGTGCAGGTCGGTGAACGCCGCCTCGGCCAGGTAGTCGTAAGCCAGCTGCAACGCGCCCACCTCGGCCGCCAGCACCGCCTGCGTACCGGCCGACAACGAGGAGTCGCGCACCGTCCGCGCCTCGTAGTAGGCGAAGTTGCGGGCCTTCTCCTCCGGGGTGAACGCGTCGCCCCGCACGTGCATCGCCAGCACCAGGTCGGCCTGCTTGACCACCTGCTTGCGGTACAGGTCGAAGTAGGGGTAGTTCAGCATCAGCGGGTACTCGTCGGGGTCGATCCGGTCGAAGTCCCACGCCGCGTGCGAGGTGAACCCCTCGGCCTGCTCGTGCACGCCCAGCAGGTCGTCGAACGGCAGCAGCATGCCGTCGGCGGCCTTGCCCCAGGCCGCGGTCTCCTCGGCGGTGACGCCCAACCGGTCGGCGACCTCCGGGTGCCGCTCGCACGCCTCGACCGCCTTGCGCAGGTTCTGCTGTGCGATCAGGTTCGTGTAGGCGTTGTTGTCCATCACCGCCGAGTACTCGTCGGGCCCGGTGACGCCGTCGATGCGGAACCCGCCGTGCTGGTCGTGGTGCCCCAGCGACGTCCACAGGCGCGCGGTCTCCACCAGGATCTCCGTGCCGTGCTCGCGCTCGAACGCCTGGTCGCCGGTCATGTCCACGTAGTGCGCCACCGCGTGCGCCACGTCGCCGGACACGTGGAACGCCGCCGTGCCCGCGGGCCAGTACGCCGAGCACTCCGCGCCGTTGATCGACCGCCACGGGAACGCCGCGCCGCCCTGCCCGAGCACCCGCGCCCGCTCCCGCGCCTTGTCCAGCGTCGAGTGCCGCCACCGCAGCGCGTCCCGCGCCGCCTCCGGCACCGTGCAGGCCAGCACCGGCAGCACGAACATCTCGGTGTCCCAGAACGCGTGCCCGTCGTAGCCGGGCCCGGTCAGGCCCTTGCCGGGGATGGCCCGCGTCTCGCCGCGCACCGCCGCCTGCATGACGTGGAACAGCGCGAACCGCACCGCCTGCTGCAACTCGTCGTCGCCCCGCACCTCGACGTCCGCCGCCGCCCAGAACTCGTCCAGGAACCGCCGCTGCTCGGCCAGCAGCCCCTCCCAGCCGGTCTGCCGCGCGCCCGCCAGCGCCGCCTCCACCTGGGCGCGCAGCGCGGGCACCGACCGCTGCGCCGACCAGCCGTAGCCCAGGTACTTCACCAGCCGCAGCTTCCCGCCCGCGGGCACGTCCACGGCCGCGGTGAACCGGGCCAGGTCGCCCTCGGCGCGGATCTCGGTGCGCACGCCGTCGTCGGTCTCCAGCTCGTGGTCCATCGCCGCGGCCATGCGCAGCTCCGAGTTGCGCGCGTGGTGGGCCAGGATCGCCCGGTGGTCGGAGGCGTGCGCGAAGTCCGCGACCAGCGGGTCCTCCAGCGCGGCGGCCACCCGCGGGTCGTCGCTGTCGTGCTCGACCGGCTCGTTGGCCAGCAGGTCGGACTGCACGACGAGCTGCACCGGCTCGTCGGTCTCCACCTCGTACAGGATCGCGGCGACCGCGCGCTGGGTCAGCGACACCAGCCGCTCGGAGCGCACGGTGATCCGGCGGCCGGTCGGCGACTCCCACACGGTGCGGCGGCGCAGCGTGCCCGAGCGGAAGTCCAGTTCCCGCTCGTGCTCGTGGGCCTTGCCGTAGCGCATGTCCAGCGGCTCGTCCTCCACCAGCAGCCGGATCACCTTGCCGTCGGTGACGTTGACGACCGTCTGCCCGTCCTCGGGGTAGCCGTAGCCGGACTCCCCGTACGGCAGCGCGTGCGCCTCGTAGAAGCCGTTGAGGTAGGTGCCGGGCAGGCCGCGCGGCTCGCCCTCGTCCAGGGTGCCGCGCATCCCGATGTGGCCGTTGGACAGCGCGAACACCGACTCGGTCCGGCGGAGCTGGTCCACGGCCAGGCCACGCCAGCGCAGCAGCCAGGGCAGCACCTCCCACCCGGCCGCGCCCTTGCCGCCGCCCGACGCCGCGCCGCCGCCCGCGCCGCCGCTCGTGGCGCCGCCCGACCCGGCGTCGTCCGAGGACGAGTCGTGGTCGAGGTCGTCGAGGGTCGGGTCGTCGGGGGTGGTCGCCGTCCCGCCGGGCGCGGTCGCGGCCTCGCTCGGCCCGTCCGCCGTGCCGCCGGGCCCGCCCCCGGCATTCCTGTCGAACGCCATCACAGCAACTCCGCCAAGTCCTCGACCACCACGTCCGCCCCGTGCGCGAGCAGCGCGTCCCGCTGCCCGGCCCGGTCCACGCCCACCACGAACCCGAAACCACCCGAACGACCGGCCTGCACCCCGGCCAGCGCGTCCTCGAACACGGCGGCGCGCTCCGGCGCCACCCCCAGCTCGCGCGCGCCGGCCAGGAAGGAGTCCGGCGCGGGCTTGCCCCGGAGACCGTCCCGGCTGATCACCACGCCGTCCACCAGCGACTGCGCGAACCGGCTCAGGTCGGCCGCGTCCAGCACCTTGCGGGCGTTGGCCGACGAGGTCACCACCCCGATGTCCAAGCCGCGCGCCCGCGCCGCCTCCAGGTACCGGACCGTGCCCGGGTACGGCGCCACGCCCTCCTGCCGGATGATCTCCTCCAGCAGCACGTTCTTGCGGTTGCCCACGCCGTGCACGGTATCGGCGTCCGGCGGGTCGTCGGGTGCTCCTTCCGGGAGGGTGACGCCGCGCGAGGCCAAGAATTCCCGCACTCCGTCATATCGGGGGCGTCCGTCCACGAAGTTCACGTAGTCCAGCTCGGTGAACGGCGCCTGGCCGCGCGGGGCCAGGAAGTCGTCGAAGGTGCGCCGCCACGCCCGGCGGTGCAGCACGGCGGTGCTGGTGAGCACGCCGTCGAGGTCGAACAAGCACGCGGATACCGCATCCGGCAGTCCAAGGGGCATGTCCCGTGTCTACCCTCTTCCCGTCCGGGGTACCCGTCGTCGTCACCACCGCCGTCGGAGGGAACCGCCATGGACAGGCCGCGGGTGCTGGTCGTGGGCACGGGCTTCGCCGGGTACCACTGCCTCCGCACGCTGGAACGGGTGCTGCCGCCCGACGCGGCGGAGCTGGTCGCGGTCAACCCGACCGACTACATGCTCTACGTGCCGCTGCTGCCCGAGGTCGCGGGCGGCTCGCTCGACCCCCGCCGGGTCGCCGTGCCGCTGCGCACCAAGCTGCCCCGCACCCGGCTCGTGCAGGGCAACGCCACCGCGATCGACCTGGGCGCCCGCACGTGCGCGGTGGTCGACGTCGAGGGCCGCGAGCAGGTCCTGGAGTGGGACCGCCTCGTGCTCACCGCGGGCTCCGTCACCCGGCTGCTGTCCATCCCCGGCGTGGCCGAGCACGCGTTCGGGTTCAAGTCCGTCGCCGAGGCGGTGTTCCTGCGCGACCACGTGCTGCGGCAGGTCGAGCTGGCCGAGCAGGCCGACGACCCCGCCGAGCGCGCCGCCCGCGCCACGTTCGTGGTGGTCGGCGCCGGGTACACGGGCACCGAGCTGGTGGCGCAGGTGCAGCAGCTCACCAGGTCGGCGCTGCGCGGGCGCACCGGGCTGTCCGAGGCCGACCTCAGGTGGGTGCTCGTCGACATGGCTCCGCGCGTGCTGCCCGGCCTCGACGAGCGGCTGTCCGGGCCCGCCGCCCGGGTGCTGCGGGCCCGGGGCGTCGACCTGCGGCTCGAGACCAGCGTCGAAGCCGTCACCCCCACGTGCGCCCGCCTCACCGACGGCACGGAGCTCCCCACCCGCACCGTCGTGAGGTGCGTCGGCGTGCGGCCCGACCCGCTGGTCGAGTCGGTGTCGCTGAAGACCGAGAAGGGCCGGATCGTGGTCGACCCCACGCTGGCCGTGCCGACCCACCCGCACGTGTTCGCCGCCGGCGACGTGGCGGCCGTGCCCGACGTGTTCAACGACAACCGGCCCACCCCCATGACCGCGCAGCACGCGGAGCGGCAGGGCAGGCTGGCCGGGCGGAACGTGGCGGCGTCCCTCGGCCGCGGCGCCGTGGGGACGTACCGGCACCGCGACCTGGGGTTCGTGGTGGACCTGGCGGGCGCGCAGGCCGTGGCCAACCCGCTGCACGTGCCGCTCACCGGCCTGCCCGCGAAGGCCGTGGCGCGCGGCTACCACCTGCTGGCCATGCCGGGCAACCGCCTGCGGGTCGCCGTCGACTGGCTCACCGACCTGCTCGCCCGCCGCCAGGTCGTGCAGTTCGGCCTGGTCCCCGAGGCGGGCGTGCGGCTGTCGGACGCGGAGCGGGTGCCGACGATCAAGCAGTCGTGAGGACCGCGGGGCCTGCCTAGGCGGGCTTGAGCGGGTCATGACCGATGGACATCAGCCGGTGCCGCCAGTGCGCCTCCCCGGCGGTCGGCTCCAGGTCGGCGCGGCGCTGCTCGTGCACCCGGTCCACGACCTTGCGCATCACCCGCACGTCCTCCGTGGTCAGGTCGGTGCGGCGCTTGCGCAGCACCCGCAGCACCTCCTGGCCGGTGGGCGTGCCGGCCTGGTCGGGCACGGTCTCGCTGTCCTCGTCCGCCGAGCGGGTGCGCAGCCACGCCTCCAGTTCGTTCGAGGTCATGTTCACCACGCGGTGGAACTCTTCCCACAGGGTGTCGGTCATGGGGAAGGGGGTTGCCGCTCGGGGCGCAGGCGAAACGGGCGGGTCCCGCGAACTTCGCGGCCCGGGGCGGGCCGTCAGCCCACCCCGGGCGCGAACTGGGCCTTCGACACGCCGACCGCCTCCGCCAGCACCTCGGCGGACGACGTGCCCCCGGCCTCCACCACCGCCGCCCAGAGGTCGATCGACCCCAGGTTGAACCGCTGGGTCTCCTCGGAGTTCGCCATGGCCACCGGGTCGGCCCCCTCCTCCACCTCGCCCGCCACGAACAGGGCGAGGCCCAGCAGGGCGCCGTCCCACCCCGGGCCCACGTAGAGCGCGCCCGCGCCGCCGGCCGCCATCTCCGGCGGGACGGTGTGCTCCAGCTCCACCGTCGTCCGCCCGCCCTCCGGCGTCAGCCGCACCTGGACGATCGACGTCTCGCCGCCGAACGTGACCTTGAGCAGCTCCGGGGGAGCGCAGGTCAGGATGTCGCCGCCCGCGTTGCCCTCCAGCTGGAAGTTCCCGCCCTCCCGCAGGTCGCCGCTGACCGGCAGGAACCAGCGCCGCAGCCGGTCCGGGTCGGTGATCGCGTCCCACACGTCCTCGGCCGTCGCCTCGTAGGTGCGGCGCAGCAGCACGCCCACGACCTGCCCGTCGTCCCTGCTCAGCTCGCGGCCGATGGACTTGAGGTGGTCGGCCATGTCGATCACTGTTGTTCCTCCTCCATGAGTCGCCTCTCGCGCTTGCCGCGCGCGAGCTCGGTGGCCAGCGCGTCGAGGTGCCCGCTCCAGAACCGGCGGAACCGGTCGAGCCACTCGTCCACCTCCCGCAGCCCCCGGGCGTCGACCGCGTAGAGGCGGCGGTTGCCCTCCGCCCGGACCCGGGCGAAGCCGTGCTCGCGCAGCACCCGCAGGTGCTGGGAGACGGCGGGCTGGGAGATGCCGAACTCCCGGCGGACCACCTCCGTGACCGCGCCCGAGGCCAGCTCGCCGTCGGCGAGCAGCTCCAGGATGCGGCGACGAACGGGATCGCCGAGGACGTCAAACGCGTGCACGACCTGCATCTTTCAAGGTTGGGCTTATATAAGTCAAGACTTGGGACTCCAAAATTGTCGGTGGTAGGTGGCACCATCTTCGAACGGATGTTCGGTACGCGTTCGAAGGGAGCTGTGCGATGCGAGTTCGACTTGATCCCCGTCAGTGGCCCGGCCGTGTCATCCCAGAGACCGACGCCGAGATCGACACGGCTGTCGAGGCGTTCTGCCTCCGCGCCAACTGGGCCGACGCGAACCGCGCCGCGCTGCGCCGCGTCGTCGAGCCCTGGTTCGGCGAGGGGTGGTGCGTCGACGCCCTGCTGGCGGCGGTCGACCGCAGGCCGGACGGCACGAAGCAGGGCAGCCCGAGGAGCCGCGACCAGGTAGCGCACGACTTCCTCCGTGCGCGGCTCAGGTCGTGGTGGCAGGGGGGCGCGCGCAGGGCGCGCCCCCCGGTGCCGGGCATGACGCTGGGCGCGTGGTGGCGCATCAACCGCCGCAACGCGCGCCTCACCCAGCCCAAGCAGGCGCGCCCCCTCAGCGCGGCGGGCACCCTGGCGCGCGAGCAGTCGCGCGAGCGCGTGAGGGCCAGGCTGAAGGACCCGGTGGAGCGGTCCAGGGAGCTGGCGAGGCGTCGGCAGGAGGTGCTGGACAGCCTCCTGGTGCCCGGCCAGAAGGTTCCCACGTTCGAGGACTCCAGGCGGTTGCTGGCGGAGATCCAGGTGCCGTCCCACCCGGTGTGCAGCAAGTGCGGCTGCCGGCAGGGGGTGCTACCGTCAGCGGCTTGAACAGCGGAAACGCCACCCGCGCCACCGGTTCCGGCACCAGCAGGGGCTCCGGCTCCGGCTGCGCAGCCTCCGCCAAGGGCTCCGCAGCCACCGACCCCACCCGCGCCGGCGCCACCTCCACCACCACCTCCTCCACCACCACCGACGTCACCGCCGACATCGCCACCGCTACCGCTGCCCGACACGATCGGGTGATCATCGGCGGAAGATGTACGAAAACAGGGCTCTCGACCATCGGTTAGAAGAAAACGGAGCCCCCGAACCACCCGCCCACCCATCCGCCGCCCAACAACCCGACGCCCACCAACCACCGCCACCCGACCACCACTGGCCCCTGACTCCTGACCACCAGCCTTGACCGCCGGCCTTAACCGCCGCCAACCCAACCTGCTCCACCCCGGGCCTGACCCCTCCCGGCCAGGCCCACCCAGGAGCCGGCCCACCGGGAGCCCGCGACTCCCGGCCCGACCCACCCTCGGCCCGACGCGCCTCGAACCCGGCGAACGTCCAACTCGGCCCGCCCGAGCACTGGTCACCCGAACATCGCCATCGAGGCGGAACCCGCCGAACAGCACCACCGACGCGAACCTCGGTCTGAGCAGCTCACCTGAGCTGCCGAGCCCTGAAGGCGCCCCAGGTGAGGTAGCTGATGCGGGCAAGCCCACCCACATCCCGCCCTGGCTCACCCCAGCAGCCCCTCTCGGCTACCCCCGCCTCGCCCGGCCCGAGTGTTCGGCTCGAGCCTGCCCCGCCCGGCCCTGCCTCGCCTGAGCCTGTCCCGCGCGGCCCTGCCTCGCCCGGCCCTGTCCCGCCCAGGTCAGCCGCCCTCCGCCCGGCCGCGCCCCCCCGCCCGGCCGCGCCCCCGTCCAGCGCGCCTCCGTCCAGCCGCGCCCGGATGCGGCCTCGCACCGCCCCGCCTAACTGTGTCGCGCCACATCCCGTCCGGCTGCCCGGCTTTCTGGCTGCCCTGCTGTTCGGTTAGCCGGAGCCGGAGCCGGAGCCGGGGCTGGGGCTGGGGCTGGGGCTGGGGCTGGGATCGCGGTTGGGGATCGGGATTGGGGTTGTGAGGGCTGGGAATCGGGGCTGGGGGTGGAGGCTGGTGTGAGGTCACCTGGTCAGGTGAAATGCTCCCTCGCATGGTGTGGACACGGGAAGTGTTGCTGGCACTTGGACCTCGGCGTCCGGTACTAACGCCCGGTGGTGAAATCCCGGCCTTGGCGAGTGTGGCTCGTTGGAGTCCTGCTCGTCCCGGCTCTTCTTGCGGCGTCAGGGGTTTGTGCCCGTGCGTGGCAGGTTGAGCGGGAGAGGGGTGGGGCGGGGGCTGTTGGGCGGTTGGTGGTGTTGGTGCGCGCCGACGAGGTCCTGTTGGTCGGGGAGGCGCGTGACGATGCCGAGCGGACCGGGTTGGTTGATGCGGTTCGCGGCCAGGTTGGTCCCTATCGGGTGACGGACCTGATTGACCCGAACGGTGGGCGGGTGCCGGCTGCGCACGATGACGTGGTCGACCTGCTCGTGGCGGCGGTGGGGAGCGGGGCTGTTGGCCTCACCGCGGAGTTCCGGGGCGAGCGGGTGGATGTCGCGGCTGTCGTGCCTGACGAGAGGGCTGCCGAGGTGTTGCGGCAGTCCGTGCGGCGGGTGGCTTCCGTCGGTGATGTGAACGTCGGGGTTCGTGCTCCTAACGGTGGTCCTCCGGACGTGGGGGCGCTTCAGCGCTCCGTCACCGCCATGGTCCAGCGCAACGGCGGCTTCCGCTTCGAACCCGGCACCACCGACTGGCAGGGGCACGGCCCGGTCCTCGTCAACCGCGTCGGCCGGCTGCTGCTGGCCGCGCCCGCATCGACCATCACCCTGGTCGGCCACGCCTCAGCCGAAAGCCCCGACGCCCACGACCTCGCCTCCACCCGTGCCGGGATGGTGCGGGACCTCTTCGCCGCCCAGGGTGTGCGACCGGACCGGATCGAGACCTCGGTCAGCGTCGACACCGCACCGGAGAACTCGGACCCGGCCGCCCGCCAGGTCGACGTCCTGATCAGCTAGCTCCGCACGGAGCCCCGAGGAGTGCCAGTGTTCTGGTTGTTCACCCAGATGTTCATCCTGTGCGTGTTGGCGTTCGTCGCCGGGGCGGTCCTGACCTGGCTGCCGCTGCGCGCCACCATCCGCGAGCTCCGCGCCGAGAACGCCCGTGCCCGTCGAACCCCCTGGCTCGCACTTCCCCCGGCCCCGGCCCCGGCCGAGCCTGGCGCGCACGCGGGATCCGCCGCACTCCCCGAATTCCCCGAACTCATGATCACCGACTTCGCGCCCGGGACTGAGGGCCGAATCGAGGAAAGGGGCGGGGTGGGGATCGAGCAGAGCGCTGAGGCGAGCGCTGAGGCGAAGCACGCGGAGAAGGGTGCTGCGGCGGCCGGGGCGGGGGTGGAAGCCGGGATGAGGAGCGAGGTTGGAGCGGGGACTGCGACAGCGATCAACCTGGCGACGACTTGGACGGTGGTCAACCCCGCGGAAGTGAGTTCCAAGGCTTTTGTAATTTCAGTGCAGAATGAAAAGACTCGTGAAGTGGCTGACGCGGAGATCAGCGACCCGGTGACCTTGGAATTCCCCAAGCAGCAAGCGGAGCCTCCGGCTGGGTCTTCGGAGCAGGTGAAGGGATGGCGGTCGGAGCAAAGGGGGATGGGGCTGGCGGAGAGGCGGTACGGGTGGCAGGGGGAGGAGGTCGGTGCGACGGAGGTCGGTGGGATGGCGATCGGCGCGGTGGAGGTCGGGTCGGTGGAGGTCGGGTCGGTAGAGGTCGGGTCGGTGGGGACCGGCGCGGTGGGAGCTGGGGACGTGGCGTTCGGAACTCCTCGGGCTGCGGCTGGTGGGGCGGCTGCTGATCACGGCGGAGTCGTGGTGAAGTGCAACTCCAGGTCCATGGTCTTCCACACCTCCGCTTCGCCGTACTTCAAGCGGATGAAGGGGGAGGTCACGTTCGCCTCCGCCGAGGAGGCCGTGCGCGCCGGTTATGCGCCGTGGGTGCCCAAGCCCAAGGCCGTCGTCAAACCCAAGGCTGCCAACGAGACCAAGGCCGCGAACAAGACCAAGGCTGCCAACAGGACCAAGGCCGGGGCCGCCGCCAAGACCAAGGTTCGGGCCGCCTCGGCGCCCGCGCCCAAGGCCAAGACCAAGGCCAAGACCGAGGTGGGCGCGAACCAATGACCAGCGTGGCCGGAAGGGCTCTGGTGCGGCGAGCAAGGCCCCGACCGGGCCCCGCGCCGGATCAGCCGTCGCCCCTCGGCCGGTTTCGGTTCAGCTCCAGGACCGCCTCCACCGCCTCGCCCAACGTCCACAGCCGCCGCGCGCCCGTCGGCACCTCCGCCCACCCCGGCCCACCGACCAGCACCGCGTGCCCGCGCGACAGCAGCTCCGCCACCGGCGCGGCCTCGGCGTGAACCGGGGCGTGCGCCCACACCACCACGGAACCGGGCGACAGCAGCGCCGCCGCGTCCAGCAGCGCCCCGGCCGGCACCCGCGCCCCCAGGTTGCGCGACGCGCACCCGCGCTCGGCCAGCGCCGCCGCCAGCACGTCCAGCGGCAGGCTGTGCTGCTCCTCCGGCGCGCACGCCAGCAGCACCGGCAGCCGCCCGTCGGGCGCCACCGGTTCGGTCACGCGCAGGGCGTCGAGGAGGCACGCCGTCGCCAGGTATTCGACTTCGACGCCCGTGCCGCGGGCCGTGATGCGCTCGCCCAGGGCGACCAGGAACGGCACCAGCACCGACTCCCACGCGTCGACCACGCCGCGCCGCTCGACCAGTTCCACGGCCAGCGCGGTCATCAGCGGCGCGTCCAGCCGGGCCGCCGCCCGGGCGAATCCCCGCCCCTCCACCGAGCCGCCGACGGCGAGCGCCTTCGGGCCGCCGCCGGAGCGGGGCGCCGCGGGCGGGGGCGAGCCCAGTGCCACGGCGGCGGCCGCGGCGGGCGCCATGCCCTGGGCGGTGAGTTCCAGCATCCGGCGCAGCCGGGACACGTCGGCGGGGGAGTAGCGGCGGTGCCTGCCTTCTTCGCGGGTGCCCGGGCCGAGGCCGTAGCGCCGGTCCCACGTGCGCAGCGTGGTGGGCGAGATGCCCAGCATGCGCGCGACCGCGCCCGCGCTCCACTGCTCCACGCGTCTCACCGCCCGTGCGGATCGGTCCTGAACCGGATCATGGTAACGAGCACGTCGGGGACGCGCGCGTGATCGCCGGGCGGGGCGAGGGGTCAGCCGACCACGCGGCGGATCACGTCGACCGGTCCGATCGACTCGATGTCCTGCACCTTCACCGGCACGCCCTCGGTGGAGGCGTGCACGGCCCGCAGCCCGTCGATCGCCATGGCCACGTGCGTCTGCCCGCTGTAGTAGATGATCAGGTCGCCGGCCCGGACCTCGTTGCGCGACACCGCGCGCCCGATCTTGGCCTGCCCGTAGGTGGTGCGCGGGATGCTGATGCCCACCGACCGGTAGGCCGCCTGCATGAGGCTGGAGCAGTCCCAGGAGTTGGGGCCGTTCGAGCCGTACACGTAGGGCTTGCCGCGCTCGCCCAGCGCGAACGCCAGCGCCTGGCCCGCCGTGCCCGCGGGCACCGGGATGGGGCCCGTGTCGCCCGCGTCGTTCAGCGCCCGGCGTTCGGCGGGGCTGAGGGAGCGGTACGCCTCGCGGGCCTCGTCGATCTGCTGGTTCAGCGCGTCCTTGCGCCGGTCGATCTCGCCGATGGCCTGGTTCGCGCTGTCCGTTGCCTCGGTGGCGCGCCGGGCGGCGTCGGCGGCCTCGTCGACCGCCTCCTCCAGGCCGCGCAGGGCTTCGGCGTTGTCGTGCGCCAGCACGCCGAGCGCCGACATCCGGTTGAGGAAGTCCTGTTGGGAGTCCGACACGAGCAGCGCGGACAGCTGGTTGAACCGGGCGCCCTGGAACGACGCCTCGGTGAGCAGGTCGACCTGCCCGCGCAGCGACTCCTGGGCCTCCTCGGCGGTGGCGATGTCGCGGTTGGCCTGGTCGAGCGCGCCCTGGGCGGCGGCCAGTTCCTCCTGCGCCCGCAGGTGCTCCTCGTTGAGGGCCTCGGCCTGCGTGGAGAGGTCGTTGTACCGCTTGAGCGCCTCGGAGGCGTTGGAGGGCACGGGATCGGCCCCGGCGTGGGGCAGCGGCAGGGCGCCGACCAGCACGGCGACGGCGGTGGCCGCCACGGCGGCGCGAACGGTGCGTTGAGCGGGGTTCGACGCCACGGTCCCGCGACCCTCCTCCATAACCGGACCTAGCCCGAACGGGTTACCCCCGGTCAGGTCTCGGACAGGTTACGGAACCGCGTGGCCGGCGTCCATCAGGGGTGGGGGAAACGGGGCAGGCCGGTGAGGTCGGTGCGGCCGCCCGGGTGGTCGACGGCGCGGCCGGAGGCGGCGGTGGCGAACTTCCCGGCGGTTCCGGGGTCGTCGCCGCGCGCGAGCGCCACGGTCAGCGCGGCCACGAACGCGTCCCCGCCGCCGGTGGTGTCCACGACGTCCTCGTCGGTCAGCGGCACGACCGCCGAACCGCCCTGCCAGACGAGCACGTTCGCCTCGCCGGGGACCTCCAGCGCCACCACCGAGGGGCCGCGCGCGAGCAGTTCCCGGCCCGCGGCCACCGCGTCCTCCGGTCGGTCGAGGGAGCGCCCGGTCAGCTGCTCGGCCTCGGTATGGTCGGCCCGCAGCACGTCCGCGCGCGCCAGCAGGGCGTCCGCCTCGTCGTCCGGCACGCCGTCGAGCACCACGAGGCCGGACGTGGCGCGGGCGGCGGCCAGGGCGGCCCGGCCGGGTTGCTGGAGCTGGAGCACCACGGCGTCCGCCGCGCCCAGCGCGGTCGCCGCCGCCTCGACGTCGGCGGTGGTGACCAGGGTGGCTCCGGGGATGTCCTCCAGGTAGCGGTACCCGCCGTCGCACACGACGTCCACGACCAGGGCCGTTCGGGTGCCGGTCCGCTGCACCACGGTGGAGGTCCCTACCCCGTCCGCCGCGAGGGCCTCCACCAGCAGGCGGCCTTGGCGGTCGTCGCCGACGACGCCGAGCAGCGCGGTGGACGCGCCGAGCTGCACGGCGTTGCGGGCGATGTTGGCGCCCTTGCCGCCGAGCAGTTCGCGGCGCTCGGAAACCGTTGTGCTGCCGCCCTTCCCGGGGACCTCGGGCACCACCAGGACGAGGTCGCGCGCCACCTGTCCGACCACCGTGATCCGCATGCCTGACCGGTACCCGGCGACCACCAGTTGAAACAGAGCGTTGACGTCCGGTCACCGGTAATGCGATCGTAATTCTGGGAGCGCTCCCAGGTACCAGATCACCGTCGATCTGAATGGAGACATCCGTGCGACTCAAGCGCACCGGGGCGTTGGCCGCCGCCGCGCTCGGCATCGTCGGGGTGACCACCGTCCTCGTCCCGAGCGGCGTCGCGATGGCCCACGGTTCCATGACCTATCCGGCCAGCCGGACCTACGCCTGCTACGAGGACGGCAGGCTCGGTGGCAACGGCGACCTGAACCCGACGAACCCGGCGTGCGCCGCCGCGGTGCAGCTCGGCGGGAAGCAGCCGTTGTGGGACTGGTACGGCAACCTGATCAGCCAGGCGGGCGGCCGCCACCGGGAGATCATCGCCGACGGCGACCTCTGCGGCCCGACCACCAAGTACGACGCCTACAACCTGGCCCGCGCGGACTGGCCCGTGACCAACCTCCAGGCCGGGTCGCGGATCACCTTCAAGTACAACGCCTGGGCGCCGCACCCCGGCCGCTGGGACCAGTACGTCACCAAGGACGGCTTCGACGTCACCCAGCCGCTGAAGTGGTCGGACCTGGAGCCCGCGCCGTTCGACAGCGTCGTCAACCCGCCCCTGGGCGGCGGCGAGTACTCGTGGAGCGGCACCCTGCCCAACAAGTCCGGCCGCCACGTCATCTACTCGATCTGGCAGCGCAGCGACAGCCCCGAGGCGTTCTACAGCTGCTCGGACGTGAACTTCACCGGCGGCGGCAACGGCGGTGACACCCAGGCCCCGACGGCGCCGGGCACCCCGACCGCGACCGCGACGAGCGACTCGGTGTCGCTGAGCTGGGCCGCCTCCTCGGACAACACCGGCGTGGCCTCCTACCAGGTGTTCCGGGAGGCGGGCGCGAACGACGTCCAGGTCGCCTCCGGTTCGGGCACCACGGCCACGATCACCGGCCTCGCCGCCGACACCGCCTACCAGTTCTACGTGGTGGCGCGCGACGCGGCGGGCAACACCTCGACCCCCTCGGCGGTCGTCTCGATCCGCACCAGCGGCGGCGGCACCGGCACTCCCCCCGGGGCGTGCTCGGTGACCTACAGCGTGGGCAGCTCGTGGTCCGGCGGCTTCACCGCGAACGTGTCGGTGAAGAACACGGGTTCCGCCGCGGTCAACGCGTGGGAGCTGGCCTGGGACGTGCCCTCCGGCCAGGGCATCAGCCAGGCGTGGTCGGCCCAGGTCGTCGTGTCCGGCGGCAAGGCCACCGCGAAGGGCGCCAGCTGGAACCAGAACCTCCAGCCGGGCCAGTCGGTGAGCTTCGGGTTCAACGGGACGTCGCAGGGTGCGCCCGCCAACCCGACCGGGTTCACCCTCAACGGCGCTTCGTGCGCCACGGCCTGATGTTGGCGCGGTGCGCGGCCCTGGTCGCGCTCCTGGTGGGGTCGGTCGCCTGCTCGTCCGGGGCGACCGGCTCCGGGGGCGGCCTCGCCGCCAACGCCCTGGGGCCGCCCCTGGCGACCCCGGCCGAAGTGGGTGAGTGGGTGCACGAGAAGACCGGCGAGTGCACCGAGGTGCAGCCGCGGACGATGGCGGAGTTCGACGAGTTCGTCGGCCCGGTGCGCAGCAAGCTGTACGCGCCGTACGTGGCGGAGTGGGGCACGTGCCGGGTGGGGCCGTACGAACGGCTCGGCCTGGTGGTCTTCCAGCGGGAGAAGCTGGCGGACCTCCAGCGGGCCTGGCAGGGCGCGCGGGCGAGCGGCGAGGTCTCCGACGACCCGGACTTCGGGTTCGGCAACGGCTTCGCGCTCAGCGGCACGGTCAGCCTCGAGGCGCTGGGGCTGCACCACCTGAGGTGCACGCCGGTGACGCCGGAGGAGAAGGTGGTCCACACCATCGCCGCCGAGGCCGAGGGCTGCGTCTACGCGCAGCGCGAGGGTCACCACCACTAGGGACCGACCCCGGGGGTTCCCCCGGACGGGAAAGACGGCTCGTCAGCGCGGCGGTGCGGTGCTCTGCCGCACCACCAGCGTGGTGGCAAGCTCGATTCGGCGGTGTTCGGGCTCTTCACCACGTGCCAGCGTGATGGCGAGACGGGTGCCCGCCGCGGCCATGTCCTGCAGCGGCTGCCGGACCGTGGTCAGCGGCGGGCCCACCCACTGGGCGACCGGGAGGTCGTCGAAACCGATGACGCTCAGGTCGTCGGGGACGCGCAGGCCGGCGGCGCGGGCGGCCTCGTAGACGCCGAGCGCCTGGAGGTCCGAGCCCGCGAACACGGCGGTGGGCGGCTCGGGCAGCTCCAGCATCTGCGCGAACTGCGCGCGGCCGGACTCGACGTGGAAGTCGCCGTAGCGGACCAGGGCCGGGTCGACCGCGAGGCCCGCGGTCTCCAGCGCGGCGCGGTAGCCGTCCACCCGGGCGCGGCTGCACAGCACCCGCTCCGGGCCGCCGATCATGGCGATCCGGCGGTGGCCCAGTTCGATCAGGTGGCGGGTGGCGGTCAGGCCGCCGTTCCAGTTCGTGGCCCCTATGGAGGGCGTCTCCAGCTGCGGCTCGCCGATCGGGTCGACCACCACGACCGGGATGTCCCGGGCGCGCAGCTTCGCCAGCTGCTGCGAGGTCAGGTCGGAGAACACCGAGATCACCGCGAGCGGCTTGCGGGCGATCACGCCCTCCAGCCAGCCGTGGCCCGGGGTGAGCCGGCCCTGGGACTCGCTGAGCACGAGCGCCAGGCCGTTCTCGGCGGCCACCTGCTCGGCGCCGCGGATGATCTCCAGCGCCCAGGCGCTCTCCAACTCGTGGAACATCAGCTCCACCAGGTTGGACCGCCGCGACCGCTCGTCCGACCGGCGCTGGTAGCCGTGGCGGCGGATGATCGCCTCGACCTTCTCCCGCGTGTGCGGCGCGACGTCGGCGCGGCCGTTCATGACCTTCGAAACTGTCGGTACCGACACCCCGGCCTCGGCGGCGATGTCCGCGATGGTGATCTTGCTCGTGGCGGTGCCATCCGAGGTTGGCTGGGCTTTGGTCGGCATGGGCCGCAGTCTACGGCAGCAACGCGCGTGGAAGGCTGGTCAATGTGGTGATCGCAAAGCGGTGTGGCTCACTCCGTGAGATCCACAGAGGTCGAAATTGTCGAATTACTTTTCGAAACTGTTCACACACGCGGAGGGGGCGTGGCCGTTGGGAGAGAGGTTGGACGGCCACGCCCCTGGCGCGGGGCCCCGCGTCGTCGCGGGGCCGGGTGGGTCGGTTACTTGCCGAAGCCGGCCGTGAGGCCGCTGAGCAGGAACCGTCGCCCGAAGAGGTACACCGCGAAGATCGGCAGCACGGACAGCGTCACGGCCGCCAGCAGCGCGGGCACGTTGGTGCCGAACTGCCCGCGGAAGTCCCACAGCCCGAGGGTGAGCACGCGGGTCGACTCGGACTGCGTGAGCACCAGCGGGAACAGGAACCCGTTCCACGCGTTGAGCGCCGTGTAGACCACCACGGTCATGATCGCCGGCCTGGCCAGCGGCAGGACCAGCGACATCAGCACCCGGAACGGGCCCGCGCCGTCGATGGACTGCGCCTCGTACAGCTCGCGGGGCACCTCCCGCAGGCTGTTGGTCATCACCAGCGTGGCCACCGGCAGCGCGAACGCCGCCGTGGGCAGGATGATCGCGAGCAGGGTGTCGTACAGGTGCATCCGGGTGATCAGCAGGTAGATCGGGATGATGGTCGCCTGCGCCGGGATGGCCAGGCCGATCAGCAGCAGGGTGAACCCGCGCTGCACGAACCGGGCCCGGCTCCGCGCGACCGCGTAGGCGCACGGCACGGCCACGACCACCACGATCGCCACCGTCGCCACGGTGACGATCACGTTGTTGAGCAGGTACTGGCCGAAACCGCCCGTCAGCACCGTCTCGTAGTTCTCGAGGGTCAACGCCTCGGGGATCGACCACGCGCTCTTGCCGAGGTACTCGGTGCGGGTGCGCAGCGACACCGTGATCAGGTAGACCAGCGGTCCGAGGACCAGCGCCAGCCACGCCAGGGAGAACAACCCGGCGAGCCAGTTCGGACGAGATTTCACGACCCCTCCTGCTGGCTGCTCATCGAGCGGAACCCGCTCCAGCGCATGACCGCCACCGACAGCGCCGTGCCCAGCACGACCAGCACGACCGCGATCGAGCTGGCGTAGCCCATCTCGAAGCCGCTGAAGCCGGTGATGTACATGTGCAGCGGCAGGATGCGGGTCGCGGTGCCCGGTCCGCCGTTGGTGAGGATCAGCACGGTGTCGAACGTGGTCAGCGAGCCCACCAGCATGAGCACCGACGACGTCACGATCGTGTACCGCAGCTGCGGCAGGGTGATGTTGCGGAACTTCCCGAACCGCGAGGCGCCGTCGATGGTCGCCGCCTCGTACAGCGACGGCGGGATAGCCCGCGCCGCGCCCTGGTAGAGCAGGGTGTGGAACGGGATGTACTGCCACGAGATCACGAACACCACGGTGTAGATGGCGATTTCCGTGTCACCCAGGAACAGCGGACCGCCGACGAAGGCGCCGAAGTTCGGGTCGAGCAGCACCTGCCACAGCAGCGCGATCGCCGCCGTGGACAGCAGCAGGGGCAGGAAGAAGATCGAGCTGAGCACCGCGCGGGACCGTTCCTTGCCGGCCGCCCAGACCCCGATCAGCAACGCGATCGGGGTCTGGACGAGCCAGGACACGACCATCAGCAGCACGGTCCGCCCCACCGAGGCGTGGGCCTCGCCGTCCTCCATCAACCGGGTCCAGTTGTCGACCCCGTTGACCTGGGGAGTCCCCAGGCCGTCCCACGTGGTGAAGCTCAGGTAGACCACGATCACCATGGGGAGGGCGGCGAACAGGGCGAAGAAGGCGAACGCCGGTACGGCGTACCAGCCCGAAGGTCGTTGGGACGACATCAGCGCGCGGCCACCGCGTCGACGAACTGCTGCGGCGAGACCTTGCCCAGGAAGAACTCCTGGAGCTGGGTCAGCATGAACGTGGCCTTGTCGGCCGGCAGGTCCTGGTCCCAGGAGAGCTGGAAGTTCTTCGAGTCCAGCACCATCTGGTAGACCGAGGTCGTGTAGTCCGCGTTGGCCGCGGCCTTCAGCTTCTCCTCGGCGCCGACCACCGGCGGCACGTCGCCGGCCGCCACCAGGGACTGCACGTACTCGTCGGTGTGCAGCGCGGTGGTGAGGAACTTCTTCGCCGCGTCCTGGTTCTTGGAGTCGGAGGTCAGCGAGTAGAAGTTGCTGACGTTGCCGACCAGGTTCGACGGGTCGCCCTTGCCGCCGGGGATCGTCGGGAACTCCACCCAGCCCAGGTTGCCCTGCTTCACGAAGTCGGGGCTCTGGTCGAGCTGGTTGGTGTACTCCCACGAGCCCATCAGGTGCATCGCGGCCTTGTCCTGGGCCAGGATCGTCGACGCGCCACCGGCGTCGTAGCCGACGGAGGAGAAGTTGTCTCCGAAACCGCCCCGGTCGATCAGCTCGCGGAGCTTGGTCATCGCCTCGACGACCTCGGGGGCCTTCCAGTTCTCCGGGCCCTCGTCACGGATCTTCTTGAACACCTCGGGGCCCGCGAAGCGGTCGAGCACGTACTCGGCCCACATCAGCTCGGTCCACGCCTGGGTGCCGGCCAGGGCGATCGGCGTGATGCCCTTCGCCTTGAAGGTGTCGACCAGGGAGAGCAGGTCGTCCCACGTCTTCGGCGGCTGCGCGCCCGCCTCGGTGAAGACCTTCTTGTTGTAGAACAGCAACACCGGCTGCATGCCGCGCATCGGCACGCCGTAGATCTTGCCGTCGAGCTCGGCGCCCTGCAGCACGCTCGGGATGAACGCGTCCTTGACCGCCTTGTTCTCGTCGAGCAGCGAGGTCAGGTCGGCGACCTTGCCCGCGTCCACGTACTCCTTCAGGTTGCCGCCGCCCCAGTTGAAGAACAGGTCCGGCGCCTGCGGCGACCCGATGGCGACGCGCAGTCGCTGCTTGTACGGGTCGTTGCCGAAGGTCTCCAGCTTGGCGTTGCCGCCACTGGACTTGAAGGCGTCGAGCGACTGCTGCTCGATCTTGTTGAGCACCTGGTCCTCCAGTGCCCACACCCTCAGCTCACCGGCGCCGGACTCGGCCGGCCCGGAGGAGCCGCACGCGGAAGCCACTACTGCCGCGACGACGAGCCCCATTGCCACGAGGGGACGCGTCCATGATCGGCGGGACATGCAACCGCCACCCTTCTGCCACGCTGCGGAAATGTTCGTGGCATCGAAACATTTCGAAACATCCACGACTTGCGGAGAACCTAGACGGGTACCGGACGCGTGTCAAGGCTCACTCTGAACTGAGACGAGGTCGCGTTTCTGCACGTCAAAGGGTCACTCTTGTGTTTCGATCGAGTTTCGATACTATCGGCCCATGCGTCGAGCCACGTTGGCCACGATTGCTGCTGCAGCGGGGGTGTCCCTCCCGACGGTGTCCAAAGTCCTCAACGGGAAGGACGACGTCGGCGCGGAGACCAGGGCTCGCGTGCGGCAGCTCCTCGCCGAGTACGACTACGTGCCCGTGGGGTCCCGCCGGGCCTCGGGGCACATGTTGGTCGACCTCGTGTTCACCGCCCTGGACAGCCCCTGGGCGGTGGAGATCATCCGCGGCGTCGTCGACACCGGGCTGCACGTCGTCGTGTCGTCCACCGACAAACCCCGCCACCACGCGTCCTGGGCGGCGTCGCTGGTCGAGGCCAGGCGCGCGGGCGCGCTCCTGGTGACCTCCCAGCTGACCGCCGCCGACCGGCGGGTGCTGGCCGACTCGCGCATCCCGGTGGTGGTGATCGACCCCGTCGACCTGCCGCAGCCGAACGTGCCCAGCGTCGGCGCCACCAACTGGGCGGGCGGCCTGTCCGCCACCGAGCACCTGATCCGGCTGGGCCACCGCCGCATCGGCGTGATCGGCGGACCGGCCGGGATGCTGTGCAGCCGCGCCCGGGTCGACGGCTACCGCGCCGCGCTCGACCGGGCGGGCATCCCGTTCGACCCCGAACTGGTCAAGAACGGCGACTTCAGGCACGAGGGCGGGTTCCGGCGCGCCGCCGAGCTGCTGGCGCAGCCGCAGCGCCCCACCGCGATCTTCGCGGGCAACGACGAGCAGGCGCTGGGCGTGATCGAGGCCGCCCGCGTCGCCGGGCTGTCCGTGCCCCAGGACCTGAGCGTGGTCGGGTTCGACGACTTACCGGTCGCCGTGTGGTCGTCTCCCGCGCTCACCACGGTGCGCCAGCCGCTCACGGAGATGGGCCGCCACGCCGGCCGGATGCTCGCCGACCTCATCGCGGGCCGACCGGTCGAGACCGAGCGCGTCGAGCTGGCCACCGAACTCGTCGTCCGATCGTCAACGAAGGAGCCACCGTGCTGAACCCCTGGGCCGATCCCGGAAAGCCGACCGGGGAGCGCGTCGCCGCCCTGCTGGCCGAGCTGACCCTGGAGGAGAAGCTGGCCCAGCTGGTGGGCGTGTGGGTGGGCATCTCGGACGGCGAGGAGGTGGCTCCCGCGCAGCACGAGTTCGCCGAGCCGCTGCCGCCGTGGGACGAGCTGACCAAGCCCGGCCTCGGGCAGCTGACCCGCGTGTTCGGCACCGGGCCCGTCGACCCGCTGGTCGGCGCGAAGGTGCTCGCCGAGACCCAGCGCAGGCTGGTGGCCAACAACCGGTTCGGCATCCCGGCCATGGCGCACGAGGAGTGCCTGGCGGGCTTCACCGCCTGGCAGGCCACGGTGTTCCCGGTGCCGCTCGCGTGGGGCGCGTCCTTCGACCCCGAGTCGGTCGAGGTGATGGCCCGCGAGGTGGGCCGCGTGATGCGCGACCTCGGCGTCCACCAGGGGCTGGCGCCGGTGCTCGACGTGACCCGAGACCCCCGCTGGGGCCGCACCGAGGAGACCATCGGCGAGGACCCGTACCTCGTGGGCCTCGTCGGCGCCGCCTACACCCGCGGCCTGGAGTCCAGCGGGATCGTGGCGACCCTGAAGCACTTCGCGGGCTACTCCGCCTCGCGCGCCGGCCGCAACCACGCGCCGGTCCACATGGGACCCCGCGAGTTCGCCGACGTGGTGTTGCCGCCGTTCGAGATGGCGCTGCGCCTGGGCGGCGCGCGCTCGGTGATGAACTCCTACGCCGAGATCGACGGCCTGCCGCCCGCCTCGGACCCGTCCCTGCTCACCGACCTGCTGCGCGAGCAGTGGGGCTTCGCCGGCGTGGTGGTCGCGGACTACTTCGCGGTGTCGTTCCTGGAGACCACCCACGGCGTGGCCGGCTCGCCCGGCGAGGCCGCCGCGCTGGCCCTGACCGCCGGCATCGACGTGGAGCTGCCCAGCGTCCGCTGCTACGGCGAGCCGCTGGCAGAGCTGGTGCGCTCCGGCCGGGTCGACGAGGCGCTGGTGGACCGCGCGGTCACCCGCGTGCTCACCCAGAAGTGTGAACTCGGCCTGCTGGACGAGGGCTGGCAGCCCGACTCGCCCGCCGTGCTGCGCGGCGAGCCGGTCGACCTCGACCCGCCCGCCCTGCGCGAGCTGGCCCGCACCATGGCCGAGCGGTCCGTGGTGCTGCTGGACAACGCCGCCGGCGTGCTGCCGCTGACGTCGCCGGCCAAGCTGGCCGTCGTCGGGCCGTGCGCGGACGACCTGCTGTCCATGATGGGCTGCTACTCCTTCCCCAACCACGTCGGCGTGCACCACCCCGAGGTGGCGCTGGGCGTGGAGATGGACACCCTGCTGGCCGCCGTGCGCAAGGAGTTCCCGGACGCCGCGGTGAGCACGGCGAAGGGCTGCGAGGTCTCCGGCGACGACCGGACGGGCATCGCCGAGGCGGTCGACGCGGCGCGGGACGCGGACGTCGTGCTGGCCGTCCTCGGCGACCTGGCCGGGCTGTTCGGCCGCGGCACCTCCGGCGAGGGCTGCGACGCGGAGGACCTGTCGCTGCCCGGCGTGCAGGGCGAGCTGCTGGAGGCGCTGCTGGCCACGGGCAAGCCGGTCGTCCTGGTGCTGCTGGCCGGCCGGCCGTACGCGCTGGGCGCCTACCGGCCCGCGGCCGTGGTGCAGGCGTTCTTCCCGGGCGAGGAGGGCGCGGGCGCGGTGGCCGGCGTGCTCAGCGGCCGGGTGAACCCGTCCGCCAAGCTGCCCGTGCAGGTGCCGCGCACCCCCGGCGGGCAGCCCACCACCTACCTGCACCCGAAGCTGGGCGCCAAGGGCGGCATCAGCTCCGTCGACCCGACCCCGCTGTACCCGTTCGGCCACGGCCTGTCCTACACCTCGTTCGAGCTGTCGGACTTCGCCGCGGGCGACGAGCTGCCCACCGACGGCGAGGTCGAGGTGTCGTGCCTGGTGCGCAACACCGGGGCGCGGTCCGGCGCCGAGGTCGTCCAGCTCTACCTGCACGACCCGGTCGCCACCGTGACCAGGCCGGTGCGCCAGCTCGTCGGGTTCGCCCGGGTCGAGCTGGAGGCGGGCGAGCAGCGGCGCGTGGCGTTCCGGCTGCACGCCGACCGCACCTCGTTCACCGGCCGCGACGGCCGGCGGGTCGTGGAGACCGGCGAGGTCGTGCTGCTGGTGGGCTGCTCCAGCGACGACGTCCGCTGGGAGAAGCCGGTCCGGGTGACGGGCGAGCAGCGCGTCGTCGGCCACGACCGGGTGCTGGACACCCCCGTCGAGGTCGGCTGACGACTGCCACGAGCTGGTCGTGGACGAAGGGACCCCGGACCGAGCTGCCGGGGTCCCCGGAGAGCCGCCGAGTCCACCGACCGGGCGGCCGCGAGGGGGCTATGGCGGTGGCCCCCTCGCGGTTTGCCGGTGACCGCCGCCCGCTCAGAGGGTGGCGCGCAGGTGGCGCAGCCGCCGCTCGTCGTGCACCCGCGGCACCGTGTGGCCGCTGAACGGGAACACCGCCATCTCCTTCGGCGCGGTGATCTCGTTGTACGCCGCGTACACCGTGGACGGCGGGCACACCTCGTCCATCAGGCCCACGCTCAGCAGCGACGTGGCCGTGATCCGGCGGGACAGCAGCGCGCCGTCCACGTACCGCAGGGTGTCCAGCGCCTGCGGGATCAGGTCCACGTGCTGGGCCAGGAACTTCGAGATCTCCGAGTACGGCTCGGCGGCGGTGATGGTGATCGCCCGCTGGAAGTCGCACAGGAACGGCACGTCCGCGTGGCACACCTTGACCGCGTCGCCGTTCAGCGCCGCCGCGGCCAGCGCCAGCCCACCGCCCTGGCTGCCGCCGGACACCGCGAGCCTGGTCGCGTCCACGCCGTCCAGGGAGGCGGCCACCTCCACCGCGCGGGCGGCGTCGACCATCAGCCGCGTCACGTAGTAGGTCTCCGGCGAGGCGATGCCCCGCGTCATCACGCCCGGGTGCTCCGGGCCGGCGAACCCGGAGTCCGCCGTGGCGCCCAGCGTCCAGCGCCCGCCCTGGCCGCGGGTGTCCATCACGAACACCGCGTAGCCCGCCGCGGGCAGCAGCACGTGCTCCGACGGCAGCCCGCGGCCGCCGCCGTAGCCGATGTAGCTCACCACGGTCGGCAGCTCGGCCACCCCGGACCCGGCCGGCCGGAGGTACCAGCCGCGCACCCGGTCGCCGCCGTAGCCGGAGAACTCCACGTCCCACACCGGCAGCGGGCCGTAGGCGTCCGCGGCGTACGGGGTCAGCACCGGCGGCAGCGCGGCCACCCGCGCCTCCTCCAGCCTCGCCTTCCACCACGCGTCCAGGCCGTCCGGTTCCTCGGTGGCGGTGCGATAGGTGGCCAGTTCCCGCTCGGACAGGTCGAACCAGGGCACGGAGGTCCCCTTTCCCCAAGATCGGTGAAGCGCTTAATCACCCTACCGGGGCGGACCGTCTCAACAGCGGTCTAAACTCATGATCACGGATCGAGGAGGCGCGGTGGGAGCTAAGCGTCCGACCATCTCGGACATCGCGAAGGCGGCCGGCGTGTCCACCGGCGCGGTGTCTTACGCGCTCAACAACCGGCCGGGCGTCTCCGAACCCACCCGCCGCCGCATCATGGACATCGCCGACCGCCTCGGCTGGGTGCCCAGCAGCGCTGCCCGCTCCCTCAGCGACGGCCGCGCCAACGCCATCGGCCTGGTCGTGGACCGGCCCGCCAGGGTGATCGGCGTCGAGCCGTACTTCATGCAGCTCATCTCGGGCATCCAGGGCGCGCTCGCCGGCGGTCCCACGTCGCTGCTGCTCCAGGTCACCGACAACGCGGCGGCCGAACTGGCCGCCTACCGGCGGTGGTGGGGCGAGCGCCGGGTCGACGGCGTGCTGCTGGTCGACCTGGTGCAGAACGACCCGCGCGTCGAGCTGGTGCAGGAGCTGCGGCTGCCCGCCGTGGTGCTCGGGGAGCCGGTGGCGCCGGAGGTCCCGTGCGTGTGGACCGACGACGAGACGGCCGTGGTCGAGGTGCTGGAGTACCTGGTCGCGCTCGGCCACCGGCGGATCGTGCGGGTCGCGGGCCCCACCAGGTTCGTGCACACCCAGACCAGGTCGCGGGCCTTCACCACCGCCGCCGCCCGGCTCGGGCTGGGCGAGGCGCGGGTGGTGCACGCCGACTACTCGGACGAGGCCGCGGCCCGCGTCACCCGCCGCGTGCTGACCGGCGGGTCGCCGCCCACCGCGCTGGTGTTCGACAACGACGTGATGGCGGTGTCCGCGCTGGGGGTGGCGCACGAGCTGGGGTTGGGCGTGCCGGACCATCTGTCCCTGGTCGCCTGGGACGACTCCGCGCTGTGCCGCCTGGTCAGGCCCGCGCTGTCGGCGGTGCGCCGGCCGATCGCCGAGCGCGGCGCCGCCGCGGTGCGGCTGCTGCTCGACGTGATCGGCGGTGGGGCGGTGGAGCAGGTGAAGACCTCCGACCCGGAGCTGGTGCCCCGGTCGAGCACCGGGCAGGCGCCCGCGGGCTGAGGGGTCTGGTCTGAGAGGTCTGGGCCGAGGCGGCCGGGCGGGGTTGAGCCGGTCTTGGGCTGGGTTGGGCTGGCCGGGCTGAGCTGGTTGGGCCGGGGCCGGGGCCGGGCTGGGGCGAGGGCAGACCGGGTGTGGGCGCCGTGTCCTGTTCCGGACAGCCCGTCGTGCCGGCCTGGACGCGGGCCGTTCCTCCGGGCAAACTTGGATCGTTTTCCGGGAGCGCTCCCAGTTGCGTCGAGCGCTGCCCAAAAACCCTTCTGACCTGCGCTTTTGCGCAAATTGCCCGTTGACACTTAAGCGGTTAATTGCTTGGGTGTGGATGCCCGCCCGTCGGGCGGGCGCGCTGCCCTGCGCTCGCAAATGTCAGTGTCGACAACTCCGCGAGGTACACCCATGCGCAAGCGATTCGCCTTGGTCGGCGCAGCCGTCGCCGCCTTGGTCCTCTCACTGCTGACGGTGGTGCCGGCCCAAGCGGCCGCCGGCTTCACCGTGGGCAACGGGCGCCTGCTGGACGCCAACGGCAACGACTTCGTGATGCGCGGCGTCAACCACGCGCACACCTGGTACACCGACCGCACCACCCAGGCGCTGAAGGACATCAAGGCCACGGGCGCCAACACCGTCCGCGTCGTCCTCTCCAGCGGTGACCGGTGGACCCGCAACGACGCCTCCGACGTCGGCAACGTGATCAGCCAGTGCAAGGCCAACAGGCTCATCTGCGTGTTGGAGGTGCACGACACCACCGGCTACCAGGAGCAGAGCGGCGCCGTCAGCCTGGCCCGCGCCGTGGAGTACTGGAAGAGCGTCCAGAGCGCCCTGGCCGGCCAGGAGAAGTACGTCATCCTCAACATCGGCAACGAGCCGTGGGGCAACACCGGCTACACCGGCTGGACCCAGGCGACCAAGGACGCCATCACGTCGCTGCGCTCGGCCGGCTTCGAGCACACGATCATGGTCGACGCGCCGAACTGGGGCCAGGACTGGGCCTTCACCATGCGTGACAACGCCCAGTCGGTGTTCGCCGCCGACCCGCGGCGCAACACGGTGTTCTCCATCCACATGTACGGCGTGTTCGACACGGCCGCGGAGGTCGACGACTACCTCAACCGGTTCGTGTCGGCGAAGCTGCCGATCGTGGTCGGCGAGTTCGGCCACGACCACAGCGACGGCAACCCCGACGAGGACACCATCTTCGCCACCACCCAGCAGCTCAAGCTGGGCTACCTGGCCTGGTCGTGGTCCGGCAACGGCGGCGGCGTCGAGTACCTGGACATGGTCACCGGCTTCAACGCCGCCCAGCTGACGAGCTGGGGCCAGCGCGCGATCAACGGCGCCAACGGCATCAAGGCCACCTCCAAGGAGGCCAGCGTCTACGGCGGTGGCGGCGACCCGGTCGACACCACCCCGCCCAGCACGCCCGGCACCCCGACCGCCGGCGGCGTGACCTCGTCGTCGGTCACGCTGACCTGGGCCGCCTCCACCGACGACGTCGGCGTCGCCGGCTACGACGTGGTGCGGGTCAACGGCACCACCGAGACCCAGGTGGCCACCTCCGCCACCGCCGGCGCGACCGTCACCGGCCTGTCCGCGGGCACCGCCTACACCTTCGCGGTGTACGCGCGGGACGCGGCGGGCAACCGCTCGGCCCGCTCGAACACCGTCACCGCCACCACCCAGACCGGTGGCGGCGGCCCGGCCGGCTGCGCGGTCACCTACAAGGTCGCCGGCCAGTGGCAGGGCGGTTTCCAGGGCGACGTGAAGGTCTCCAACACGGGCGCCACCGCGGTCAACGGCTGGACGCTGCGCTGGACCTGGGCCAACGGCCAGACCGTGTCGCAGTCGTGGGGCGCCACGACGAGCCAGTCCGGCGCGGCGCTGAGCGCGACCAACGTGTCCTACAACGCCGCGATCCCGGTCAACGGCTCGGTGAGCTTCGGCTTCATCGGCTCGTGGAACGGCGCCAACGCCGCGCCCACGGCGTTCACCCTCAACGGCGCGTCCTGCACCACCGCCTAGGGGGATCGCGATGTCGAGGAAGATCGCGACGGCGGCGCTGCTCGCGGCGCTGGCCACGCTGGTGGGCCTCCTCGTGTCCGTGCCGGGGCAGGCGTCCGTGCGGGCCGCCGCCCCGACTCGGATCATGCCGCTCGGCGACTCGATCACCGGGTCGCCGGGCTGCTGGCGCGCGTTGCTGGACCGGGACCTGCGCGCCGCCGGGCACGCGGACATCGACTTCGTGGGCACCCGCGCCGGCGACGGCTGCGGTTTCGCCTACGACGGCGAGAACGAGGGGCACGGCGGGGCGCTGGTCACCGCGGTGGCCGACCAGAACCAGCTCGTGGGCTGGCTCGACGCCACCGACCCGGACGTGGTGATCATGCACTTCGGGACCAACGACGTGTGGAGCAACCGGTCCACGGCGACCGTCCTGGCCGCCTACTCCAAGCTGGTGGACCAGATGCGCGCCAACAACCCGTCGATGGAGGTCATCGTCGCGAAGATCATCCCGATGGCGGCGAGCGCCTGCGCCGAGTGCCCCCAGCGGGTGGTCGACCTGAACGCGGCGATCCCGGGCTGGGCGGCGGGCAAGTCCACCGCCCTGTCACCGATCACCGTGGTCGACCAGTGGACCGGGTTCTCCACCGGGAGCGACACCTACGACGGCGTGCACCCGAACGCCGCCGGTGACCGCAAGATCGCCGACAGGTGGATCCCCGCCGTGGTGGCCGCGCTCGACGGCACCACGCCCACGTCCACCTCCACCAGCACGACCACCAGCACGACGACCACCACGACCACCACCACGTCGCCGGGCGGGACGTGCGCGGTCGACGTCGTGGTCGGCAACCGGTGGCCGGGCGGGTTCTCGGCCACGATCGCGTTCCGCAACTCGGGAGGGGTGGCGAGCCGGAGCTGGTCCGTCCGCTTCGACCTCGGCGCGGGGATGACCGTGGCCCAGGGCTGGAACGGCACGTTCAGCCAGAGCGGCCGCACCGTCACGGTGGCCAACGCGTCGTGGAACGGGTCCGTCCCGCCCGCGGGCTCGGTCACCGCCGGGTTCAACGGCACCGGTGACCCGACCGGCTGGAACCCCGCGCCGACCTGCGCGCTGGGCTGACCGGAGCGCACGAGAGCCGGCGACGCGCCGCCGGCTCTCGTGCGACGGCGCCCGG